>NZ_PNDH01000083.1:0-485 GCF_005887175.1 Pseudoalteromonas sp. S1612
AATCTTATTCGTAACTGGTCGGCGATGCAGGATTTGAACCTGCGACCCCTTGGACCCAAACCAAGTGCGCTACCAAACTGCGCTAATCGCCGATATTCTTTTTTGTAAATTGGGGTGACTGATGGGGCTCGAACCCACGACAACCGGAATCACAATCCGGGGCTCTACCAACTGAGCTACAATCACCACGGCATTACAGTGTTTTCAAAATGGCGCACCCAGAAGGATTCGAACCTTCGACCGACGCCTTAGAAGGGCGTTGCTCTATCCAGCTGAGCTATGGGCGCATCGAAAACTTCATAGTTCACTAGTAAGTTAAATTGTTATGAGTAAACATAAAAATGGTCGGCGATGCAGGATTTGAACCTGCGACCCCTTGGACCCAAACCAAGTGCGCTACCAAACTGCGCTAATCGCCGATACTTACTATTGCCTGCGAGTGACCTCGTTGACACGGGGGTGCATAATAGGCATGTGCTCGGGGT
>NZ_PNDH01000084.1:0-2880 GCF_005887175.1 Pseudoalteromonas sp. S1612
GTGCCCACACTGATGATTGCTTTATATTGTTAAAGAACGTTGCGATTAAAGCGTTAAACTTTATCTCGCTAGGGCTGCGCATATTACGCTTTCCTATTTTTTTGTCAACACTTAATTTTGTTAAACTTGAAATTTTTCGAAACTAAGTTTTACTCGACTCACTGAGTAGCTCGTGCCTCGCTATGCGTTGGCGTTCCCCGTCTCAGTTGGGTCGCATTATAGGGCGAATCGATTTTAACGCAAGCGTTTTTAAACGGTTTTTTGCATTTAATTTTTACCCCAAAGATACCCCACCCAGACACACAAGATACCCACAAAACCCTGTGGATAACTCATTTTTTTGCGCTGTTTACTAAACTATTTACCTTGCTTGTGGTAAGTTGCGGCGCATATTTACAACTCGTTCACTAGGCAACACACATGACAGATATAATAAATAGTATAAGTGGTCTCTTATGGGGTCATATTTTAGTGTACTTATTAATAGCCGCTGGGCTATTTTTTACCATACGTCTTGGTTTCATCCAATTTGTACAATTCCCACACATGATTAAAGTCATGTTTCAAAGTCGCCAAGGGTCAGATGGCGGTATTTCCTCTTTTCAAGCTTTCTGTACTTCTTTAGCAGCCCGTGTTGGTACCGGTAATATGGCAGGTGTTGCAGTCGCACTTTATTTAGGTGGTGCTGGTGCTATTTTTTGGATGTGGTTAATTGCTTTGATCGGTATGGCCACTAGTTTTGCAGAAAGCACATTGGCTCAAGCTTACAAAATACGCGATGAAGAAGGCAACTTCCGTGGAGGCCCTGCTTATTATATGGAATACGGACTTGGCAAGCGCTGGATGGGCATCGTGTTCTCACTATGTTTAATTTTAGCCTTTGGATTAGTTTTTAATGCGGTACAGTCAAACTCTATCGCTGCAGCTTTTGAAGTCGCCTTTGGTATTCCTAACTATATAGTAGGTATTGCACTTGTAATTGGTTCAGGCATCATCATATTTGGTGGCCTAAAAACAATTTCACGATTTGCTGAATTAGCAGTGCCATTTATGGCCGCTGCCTACTTAATTGTTGCACTATATATATGTGCTGTAAATTACACTGAGTTGCCTGATGTGTTTATGCATGTAATTAGAAGTGCTTTTGGTCTTGAACAAGCTGGCGCTGGTGCAATTGGTTATGGTGTAATGCAAGCAATGATCCAAGGGATCAAGCGCGGATTATTCTCAAACGAAGCGGGTATGGGTAGCGCAGCTAACGCTGCAGCAACTGCAACTCCTAACCCACCTCACCCTGCATCACAAGGTTATGTACAAATGCTAGGTGTCTTTGTAGATACCATTATAATTTGTACAGCTACCGCTGCTCTTATTTTATTATCAGAACAGTTAGTACCAGGCTCTGATGTAACGGGTATAGCACTTACACAAGCAGCGCTTGAGGAGCATGTTGGTAGCTGGGGTGCAATATTTGTTGCCGTCGCTATTTTGTTTTTTGCTTTTACATCAATTGTAGCTAACTATTCTTATGCAGAAACGAACTTATTGTTTTTAGAGCATAACCATGCATCTGGCATGCTGATCTTCAGATTATTAGTGTTAGGTATGGTGATGTTTGGTGCCCTTGGTGAATTACCATTAGTGTGGACTCTAGCTGATGTGTCTATGGGCCTAATGGCGATTGTAAACGTAATCGCGCTATTTATGCTCTCAGGAGTTGTGGTATGGCTTGCCAAAGATTACAACGCTCAACGACGTGCTGGAAAGTTACCGACGTTTGATCCAAGTAAAAACAACAAGCTTAATAAAACTATTCCGAAAGGTATTTGGCACAAATAACTTTAAATAGATTTAAGTTAAAAACCCGAAACGGCCATGGCCATTTCGGGTTTTTTATTGTCTAGTACCCATTCGTTTAATTAAGTAGTCTATTTTGAGGTAGAGAAATCGTGTTAATAGCAAAGCAACAATTTCGATGTTTAGTTGTTCTATATGAGGAATTTTTAACGTAATTAGCGTCAAGTTTCGACTCTCAAAATGATTAAGTATTATTGCGGATTGGTATAAGCCTCGTCTTTATACCAATTCGCTTAATTAAGTGGTCTATTTTGAGGCTGGAAAAACGTGTTGATAGCTAGGCAAAAAATTTGCTATTTAGTTGTTCTAAATGAGACTTTTTTAACGCAGCTAGTGACACGTTTAGCCCCGTAAAATGATTACGTATTATTGCGGATTGGTATTATATTACTCATAGCAGTACCCACCTAGTGAGACCCAATCAAACACATTAGCATCATCAAGCTTCTCATATCCCTTATAAGCGATTAGTTAAACAGTTTACATCAACGCTCTTAATACATTTTGTGGCATTGTAATGGTGTTAATAGAAATAAGCTTATGCCGACTTTCGCTTATGTATCAAACGAAGCACAGCCACCACTTCCATTTAAGAGCCTTGTACCACTGCTTTTATATAAATAGCTTAATATTAGTACTCTATTGTGAGGTATGAAAATCTTATCGATAGCAAAACTTAAATTTAGTATTTTGTTCTAAATGAGAGGTTTTTTCCGTAGCTAGCGTCAGGTTTGAGCTATAAAAATGATCAGTGGTAATATATTGATGGGATAAGCTTTTGAAAAATGTGAGACTTAAAGATCTCAAACAAACGTAGTAATTTAGTGTAAGGAATAAGATACTAGTTTGATGATGCGATTTTATAATTAATGGTTTAATAAAATAATGGTTAAACTAGAATAAACAAGGAAAGTATAAAGTGGTGCCCGAGGCCGGACTTGAACCGGCACGACTTGTTAGTCGAGGGATTTTAAATCCCTTGTGTCTACCAATTCCACCACTCGGGCATCGAGTTTGCTAATA
>NZ_PNDH01000085.1:0-367 GCF_005887175.1 Pseudoalteromonas sp. S1612
ATCTAAAGCGTATTCTGCTTGTTCATAATTAATATAACCTAACTCAAAAGCAATCATTAGCTGAGTTTTTAATTCACCGACAGACCCTTTAGCTACAGAAAGAAAGTAAGCTCTTTCTTTATCAGAGTAACGCTCATAACCCTCTGCAATATTGCTAGGCACTGAAACTGCGCTTCGACACATTTGATCTTTTAAGCCAAAATCCCTCAAAGCAGTAAAGGTTTGGTATACAAACAAACTTAATGAGAAAGACTTTTTCCATACATCTAAACTTTCATACCTCACAACCATTCCTTAGCCTTAATCCCGCTTTCATCATAAATTATAGTAAACATATAATTTAACGCACGGAACTTAATCTCTTTCG
>NZ_PNDH01000086.1:0-299 GCF_005887175.1 Pseudoalteromonas sp. S1612
GCAGCATGAGAATGGTTATAATTTCATTCGAGCGATGGCACTTAAATTGAGATTTATTAACTAAAGTCTGACCTTGAATTTAAGTAGGTTTAGGTAAATAGTTGAATGATTAAAATGAATTACATTAAGTCTGAAGAAACCTAAATGTATGAATATAGAATTAGTGAGTGGGCTATTTCCGGTTTATGCCATTTGCATACAGAGGTAACGCCCAAATAACAGGAAAAAATTTGTTTGGTAATATGTTGAGGCTCGAATACCGGAAACTGTTTTTTTTCCTTGTTTATTAGCTTGTTATG
>NZ_PNDH01000087.1:0-1348 GCF_005887175.1 Pseudoalteromonas sp. S1612
CCCTGTTACCGCCGTGAAAGGGCGGTGTCCTAGGCCTCTAGACGATGGGGACACTAAAAAGTGTCACTAGGACGATTGATTAGTTTAACTCACATCCTGAGCTCTTAAGGTAATGGCGTATAGTACAAATAAAGACTCGAGCTTTATGTGTTACGCTATTTTCTCGGTAAAACCGCCTTTAACTAAAAAGTTAAGTGGCGTCCCCAAGGGGATTCGAACCCCTGTTACCGCCGTGAAAGGGCGGTGTCCTAGGCCTCTAGACGATGGGGACACAGAAAACTGCTACCCTAGGACAAACACTAAAAATTGGTGGAGCTATGCGGGATCGAACCGCAGACCTCTTCGCTGCCAGCGAAGCGCTCTCCCAGCTGAGCTATAGCCCCAACTTATTCAATACGCTCGGTGATAACCACGTCGTGTATCGCTTAGTGCGGGGCGCATTCTATGCACCCCCCAAAATAAAGTCAACAGTTTTTTGTGCGACATTATTTAAATGGTTTAATTTTCAACAAACTGGCTATCATACATGCTAAAAAGTAGATTTTCATACTACTTAGTAACAATGAGCTTCGTTAAGTGTGCCACATTTAAGTTTGAGTTGAGCATAACGACCCTATAATACTAAAAGCACCTATTCACATCGGACTCAAAAGGTATACATTTATATGCAAATTGAGTTATCACTGCTTTTCTCCTAAAACGGGCCTACTTCCATCATAGCCTAGCTGGATTTTATTAAATGCTAATTGTAAAGCTTAACAATGCTAAGCGATAAACAACTTGCTAATTTGAGTGGTTTAAACAATTGAATAACATAGGCAGGATGATCTGAACTAGAAAGCTTTACTTTGATTTCTTGGTTGCAACCCTGACTCGGCAAATCAATTACCACTAAATTGAATTAATTTTCATCCTTAAAAAGCAACAGAACTCGCTCTAGTGAATATAAATATAGTTATTTTAACCCCTAGCCAAAGCTGCTTATTGTTCGTTTTATGTTACCTTGTTGATAAAGTGAACACTATTTGCATTGCATTGATTATAAAAGCTTCATTCAGCACATTTTTATCATTCAAGTGTTGACACATTTACAAGTCTATCTATAATAGCGCCCCACAACAACGCAGCAATGTGGTGTTGTTTATATGTGGGTGATTAGCTCAGTTGGGAGAGCATCGCCCTTACAAGGCGAGGGTCACTGGTTCAAGTCCAGTATCACCCACCACATATAAAATCTATTATTATGTTAATAGTCATGTGTAAATTTGTAATATGGGTCGTTAGCTCAGTTACAAGAAATGAGAGCATCACCGCTATTTACAAGTAACGGCGAGGTTCACTGGTTAAA
>NZ_PNDH01000088.1:0-3601 GCF_005887175.1 Pseudoalteromonas sp. S1612
TCTTTGCCTCACTACCTAAGTAGCTTGGCTGTTAGAACTCAATCTGTACGAGTGCCCACACAGATGATTGCTTTATATTGTTAAAGAACGTTGCGATTAAAGTGTTAAACTTTATCTCGCTAGGGCTGCGCATATTACGCTTTCCTATTTTTTTGTCAACACTTAATTTTTAGTTTCTTTTAAAAGATTTAAAAGCTAAGTTTTACTCGACTCACTTACCGTTTGTTCAGCGCTTTTCATTGCTGCCTGCCGGGTCAGTGGATGCGCATTATAGGGATATTCTGGAGAGGGTCAATGCTTTATTTCAGTTTTATTAAATTAATTTCAATTTAGTACAATAACCATACAAACAAAGGGCTGCAGGGCTGTTTTTGATTAAAAAGCATTCACATAAGGCATGATTATTGAGAGGGGAGGAAGTAAAAGCGATTTATAGATAACCGCTACATCGCTTTTACTTAAAACTTTACTAATTACTGAGTTGTTATTTCCCATACGGCAATTGAGCCTGAGATTTCATTACCGATTATAAGCAGTGCTTCGTTTGTTGCACTTTGCGCTGCAGGAACAAATGTCATACCTTCAGGAGCGAGATCGCCACTTATATCTGCACTTGGTTCTAAACCACGATTATAAAAGTAGTCTTGAAATTTCACATCGTAAGGGTTGGTTATATCAAACACCATTATTGTGCCCATACGCTCTAAGCCAACAAAAGCAAATAACCTATCGCCAACTTTACCTAATGTTAGCGCTTCGGGTTCTGCCCCTTTATCATCTGAGCGTGTATCGCCTTTATTTTCATCTTCGTTATTATTGAATGCATTGCCATGAACAGAAGCGGTTACTCGTGCAATTTGATCGCCTGAGTCAAACACCACCAGCCCATTGCTATCCCAAATGGTAAATGACCGTGCGCCATAAGCATAAAGCGATTCGTATTGGCCGTCGTTATTTTTATCACCTTTTACTGTTGTAACTTTTAAACGACCAATGTCGTTATCATCGTTATTTAAGTAATCGAAGTTAGCTGCGAGAGCTAGATCTTCTGCGCGGCTTTCATCTATATATGCCAAACACCCATCTTTAGCGTCATAATCAAGGCCGCCCTGAGCGATGCAATCAGCTTCATCGCTTGCATCAAAAAAGTATTCGCGTGCATCACCCTCGTTGGCAGATACAATAAAGTTGGCTCCTTTCCAACTAAAACTTGCAATTGTATCTGGCTGATACATGCCATATAAACCAGGGTATGATTTAAAGTTAACACCGCCGTCTTTGTCTGAAGCGTCAAATTGTAAGTTTGACCAATCTTTAAAACCGAGTCCTTTTAGCTCAAGGGAATTATCTTCAAGGTTGATGATGGCTAGAGCGTTATTTTCTTGAATAGAGACATAAGCGTATTTATTATCCTTGGAAATGCTCACATATTCTGGCTCTAAATCCATCGCAACCGTGGTATTTATTAAATTACCATTAATAGTACGTCCAGTAGGATTGGCAAACACTAAGCCCTGCACTTCTAATTCTGCTTGCTTATTATTGTAAGCTTGAAAGTTTATGCTCAAAGCGGTATCGGCAATAGTGCCGTTATTGATATCGATAATGCTAATTGTGCCTTCGGGGTCGATACTGTAGTCGCCATTAGGTTCACCTTCATTAGCAACCACTACTTTTGCACCATCATGGCTAAATGTCACCATGTCGGGTAGGGCACCTACAGTTACATTTTTAATAAATACTGGTGTATCTCCGCCAATATTGTAAAACGCTATTTGGCCAGCTTCGCCCACGTTTGTAGCAGCCATTGCTACCGCTAATAATTGGTTATTTGCATCGATAGCTATGCTGTTTGCATCACCAGGCGTATTTTCATTTAGTGAGAGCGTAATGGCAGAGGCTAAGTTGGTCGCGGTTACAATACCTTCGTTATCTTTTACTAATGCTGCAGTGTCGAACGTATCGGCAGGAATGATATTCACAACTGCCTCATCGCCAGAGCTATTAATGGCATAAATCCACTTTTTAGAGGCTTGGTAGGCGACTATTTCAGCTGCACCCTCTGGGCTTTGTGCATTGAGTACTGCGCGGCCAATAAGATTGATATTTAAAGCTGAATTTGCATTAGTGCCGTTTTCACCATTACTACCCGCTGTACCTTGTACACCCTGTACGCCATCTTGGCCGTCATCACCATCAAGTGAGCAGCCAGTTAATAGTGATAGCAAAGAAAAGGCTATTATTGATTTGTTTAACATTATTGTTTTCCTTAGTGTTGTATTTGTTAAATATCAACACACAGGGATGACAACAGTATGGCATTTTTATTTATAGAATATTTAGACAATAAAAAAGCGAGTTATAAAACTCGCTTTAATAGGGCTTGGCCTGTTACTCATTAAAACGGACTGGCCGCTACATATTATTTATATAATCATCGCGCATTTTTCGAGTTATTTTTATAAACTCTTTTAACTCATCAACGGAAGGTTCAATACCTTGTTGGTTTTTCTGTTCAAACCAATCGGTAATATCACTGATTATGACGGAACCACCCTGTAGGCATAATTCATCATTTTTTAGCCAAACATCGGGACCTCTTAATGATGGACTGGTATACCAATTACAAAAGCTATATCCCTCGAGTGTTAATTTAGACTCAATATAAAAACTATTAGCAATAGATAAAATTATATATAAAGGTATTGCGCGCAGCATAAGCTTTACCATTAACCTTATTGTTTTTTCATTGCGGAAGTTCAATACTTTTTGTAAACCTGCAATTGTCATTAAAACAGGAAATGGAGCCATTACTATTATCGGAGCCAACAAGCCGCTTTCTCGAATATAATAAAGCGACTCATCAAAATAAACATTTTCAACAAACCCATAATAAGAGAAATAAAATAAAGCAATTGTAAATAATATAAAAGCAAACAGGCCTATCACAACAGTTAATTTATGCTCGAAGCTTTGTTCTGTAAAACGTTCCTCGGATTTTTCCCATTCTAAAATAGACATTGTTTATAGCTCATTTTTATTAGGGTGAAATTTACCTCTGGAAGCCAGAAGAATCCTTTTATAAAATTATTTAGCTTATCTGGTTATTTTAAATAAAAATGACAGCAGCAATTTTGAGTTAATTTTAACGATTATACTCTGCTCTAGTTTCTTGTATAAAAACTTCAAGTTCATTAAGTGTTGGCTCAATTCTTTTTTCATTATGCATTTCAAACCAATCATAAATATCACTAGTGATTACAGAACCATCTTGTAAGCATAACTCATCGTTTTTCAACCAAACATCAGGGGCAATAACTGAAGGAGCTGTATACCAATTACAAAAAGAATAACCTTTATCTTCTAATGTTGATTCTACAAAATAATTAAAAGGAATAACCCCAAGAGCCATAAAAAAACAACTCAAAATTCCACTTTTCATGGTCAACCTCATGGACAATTTAAAACTAAAATTAAGTAAAAATTGAAATGTCGCGATCAGAAAATAAAACCAGAAAGGAAGAAAAGAAACCAGCAAAATTCTTCCACTGCTTTCTTTAAGAAAAAAAGAGGTACTGCCTGATCTGCTTTAATCAAACAG
>NZ_PNDH01000089.1:0-1706 GCF_005887175.1 Pseudoalteromonas sp. S1612
CGAACCCCGAACCCCGAACCTCGAACCTCGAACCTATCCCTTCCCAATCTCAACTTTTACATCATCACCCAGTACTTCCCTATATTTTGCAGCGAGTGCATTTTTAGCGTCATCATCGCCATGGACTATTTTTATATAGCGGGGTTTTTTGCGCATACCGGTTACAAATTTGATGAGACCTGCTTGATCTGCATGAGCGCTGTAGCCACTTATAGTGTGTATTTTGGCGTTAATATTAATGCGGAGATTATTAATAAATACATAGCCATTTTTTGGGCCATAGGTTTGTATGTCGCGACCTAAAGTACCTCGGCCTTGGTAACCTACAAATAGTACGTCGGTGGTTTCATCTGTTAAAAATCGCTCTAGATAGTTTACTATTCGTCCGCCGCTGCACATACCGCTTGCAGCTAGAATAATAGCGGGGGTTTGACGGGTGGCTAAGTAATTTATTAACGCTAAGTGCTCGCTATGCGTATTTATTGTAGTGAGGTTTTCAAAGTCGAGAGGATGGCGGCCTTTGGCTACTTTTTGTTTTGCTTCTTCATCCCATAAATATTTAAATTTTCGATATTGCTGAGTAAAGTTAGCCGCCATCGGGGAGTCGAGTATTACTTGTATTGTACGCCAAGATGAGTTTTTAGTTGAAGCATGAATTAGCTGTTCAAGTTCGTATAACAACTCTTGTGTACGGCCTATACTAAATGCGGGCACAAGCACGATGCCGTTGTCGGCAACTGCGCGCTCAATCACGGTTTTTAAGGTTTGCGTACGTTGTTTTCGTCCTTGATGGTTTTTATCACCATAGGTTGACTCAATAACTAAAGTATCGGCTTTATAAGGCGCTTTAGGTGCGGATAGTAAAGGTGTATAGGGCGCCCCTAAATCACCTGAAAATACGACCCGATGACTGTTTTTAGCTTTACGAGTTGGTATGCTTATATCTATTTCAACATAAGCCGAGCCTAAAATATGCCCTGCTCGTTGTAGTCGGGCTTTGGCTATGTGTTCACCTTTGCAAGGTAGCTCAAACCAGGTTTTAAAATCAACTTCAATAATTTGCTGTTTAAGTAACCTTAGGCAGGTATCTATTATTTTTTGATCGCGCGTGACTCCCACTTTTAATGCATCTTCAATCACTAGTGGCAATAAACTTGCCGATGCAATAGAGGTAAATATGGGTCCTTTAAAGCCCGCCATCAGTAAATAGGGAATTCGGCCAACATGATCGATGTGACAATGGGTGACGATCAGTGCGCGGACTATATCTATATTAAATTCAATATTAAGATCATCAACAGAATCTTCACCTTGAAACAATCCACAATCAATTAGAAAAGAGCTTTGATCGTTTATTATCAGCTGGTGGCATGATCCTGTTACGCCATTTACCGCTCCGTGGTGAAGTATTTGCATTTTATGTCCTTATGTTTTGGCTGCGGGCCTTTGATTACGGCTCGAAGCTCGAATCCTAGCACTTAGAGCCTACGCCTTTATTTTATAGGTAAATATAGCAGGTATTTTAATGTCGGAGGGGCTTTATACGTAACGGACGGGCCACGAGCGGCGGGCAGAGGGCCTAGTACCTATCACTTCGAACCTAAACCCTAATACTGACGCGGGGTGAACCCGCTGCTACAGGCATAAAAAAACCTTGCGATATTAACCGCAAGGTTTTTAAATTTCTCGAACCTCGAACCTCGAAC
>NZ_PNDH01000009.1:0-125451 GCF_005887175.1 Pseudoalteromonas sp. S1612
GCAAATAATTAACAAAATAATTTGCTTATTGTAAAAACTTTGTTATTTTTACTTAATCGATTAAGTAAAAATAACAACTTTCCTTCGGGTTTAAAACGAGGCGTTCACATGACAACACACAACACACCTTTATATTTGATCAGTGCTTTAGCGCTCGCCGTTAGCCAAGGCGTTAATGCACAACAACAAGAGCAAAATACACAAGCGCAAGCCAACAAAGGACTAGAAACAATTGTTGTTACCGGTGTACCCCGCCGCACAACGATAATGGCGTCAAGTTCTTCTGTGAGCAGTGTGTCGCTTGAGCAAGTTGAGGTGTCTACGCCTCGCTCTACCGCTGAGGCATTTAGAATTATTCCCGGGGTTCGTTCAGAATCAACCGGCGGTGAAGGTAACGCCAACATTGCAGTACGTGGTTTACCGGTTGCCTCTGGTGGTGCTAAATTTTTACAGCTCCAAGAGGATGGCTTGCCTGTTTTACAATATGGCGACATTGCATTTGGTAATGCTGATATTTTTATGCGCTTAGATAACACAGTGCAAACCATTGAATCTATTCGTGGTGGTTCAGCCTCTACCGCAGCAAGTAATGCACCGGGTGGCATAATTAATTTCATTTCAAAAAATGGCGAAAACGAATCGGGCAGCGTATCAACTACACTTGGCCTAGATTACGATACTATTCGAACTGACTTTGAATATGGCACCTATTTAAATGACACTGTACGCTTTCATGTTGGTGGTTTTGTACGTCAAGGTGAAGGCCCACGTGAAACAGGTTACACATCAAATAAAGGCGGGCAAATTAAAGCCAACCTGACCAAAGATTTTGAAAATGGATACGTGCGTCTTTACTACAAACATTTAGATGATAAAAGTGTTGGCTACTTACCTATGCCAATGTATGCAAATGGTGACTCAATTCCTGGGTTTGACGCACAATCAGATACCCCGCATTCGGCATTATTTACTAAAACAGTGCGCTTAAACGGCGAAAATCAAATAAGCAACGGCGATATTCGCGATGGTATGAATCCGCAAGTTGACTCAATTGGTTTTGAGGCTGTATTTGATTTAGACAACGATTGGCGTATTGAAAACCGTTTTCGTAAATCATCTGTAAGCGGTAATTTTAATTCATTGATCCCAGCTGAAGTTGGCGATGCATCAGCTATAGCGCAAAGTATTGGTGGTGTGGGTGCAACGCTTAGTAATGCGACCACAGGTGCTGCATTTAACGATGATTTAGCCATGCGTATTCATACGTTTGACGTAACCATGAACGACTTTGACTCAATTGTTAACGACTTCAAACTGACTAAATCGCTAAGCGATGATACTAGCGTTACTTTTGGCTATTATGCGTCAACCCAAAATATTGCTATGTCGTGGTTATGGAATTCCTACCTAATGGAGCTCAAAGGTGATAACGCTGCGCTATTAAATGTAACAGCCGCCGATGGGACTGAATTCTCTGAAAATGGCTTATACGCTTATGGCACGCCTTTTTGGGGTAACTGTTGCCAACGTGATTACGACACAGAATACGACACTCGTGCACCCTATGTTGCATTTTCAACTAAGGTGGGTGACGTAAGTATTGATGCTAGTGCCCGTTATGACAGCGGTGAAGCACGTGGTAACTATGCAGGCGCGGTTACCTCAACCGTTGATATGAATCGCGACGGTGTGATTTCTGTTCCTGAACAAAATGTAGCAGGTATTGACCTTGCAAATGCCAGCCCTGTTAATTACGACTGGGATTACGCATCATATTCAATTGGTGCCAATTACCAAATTGACTCAAGCCTTGCAACGTTTGCACGATTGAGTAAAGGCGGTCGCGCCAATGCTGACAGACTTTTATTTGGTAAAGTTCGCGCCGATGGCTCAGTAGCCGATGAAGATGCCGTTGATGAAGTAAACCAGTATGAGTTTGGTATTAAAAAGCGCTTTGATTCACTGTCAGTTTTTGCCACGGCATTTTATGCACAAACTGAAGAGCAAAACTTTGAAGCGACATCACAAACCTTTTTTGACCGCGAATATGAAGCAAAAGGGATTGAGGTTGAATCAACCTACTTTATTGATGCATGGGATTTTCGTGGTAATTTAACGTGGACAGACGCTGAAATTGCAAAAGATGCACTTACCCCTGAAGTGGTTGGTAATACGCCTCGTCGCCAAGCTGATTTAATTTACTCATTAATGGCACGTTACACTTATGAAAAAGGCTCTGCAGGCCTAAGCTTTATCGGTACTACCGATGCCTATGCTCAAGATAATAACGATCTTAAGTTTGATGGTTACACTCAAGTAAATGGCTTTGTAAGCTACGATTTATCAGAAAATCTTAATATTGCGTTAAACGTAAATAACCTATTCGATACGGTAGGTATTACTGAAGCAGAAGAAGGCTCAATACCTGATAACAACATTATACGCGCACGTGCTATTAATGGCCGTACGACGTCATTGACGTTTAAATACGCGTTTAACTAACCAATTTTAGTGTAACAATTGCTGAAGCTATGTTTGTTCAGCGATTGTTACACTAGTTTTAATAATTCTCCCTTGAATTTTGACCTAGCCATGCTAGGTTTTTTAGGATTTACACTATGACCAAATTACTTAGCCTTGGTGAACTGCTTATTGATATGCTGCCTCAAGACTCTCAAAACAGTGCTTATTTGCCCATTCCAGGAGGTGCTCCAGCTAATGTGGCAGTAGGTTACGCAAAGCTCGGCGGCAAAGCTGCGTTTTGTGGCGGTATGGGAGATGACTATTTTGCTAAACAATTAACTAATGCGCTTGAGCAATATAACGTAGATACTGAGTATTTATTTACCATAGAAGGCGCGCAAACAGCTATGGTTATTGTCAGCCTAGATGAAAGCGGCGAACGCAGCTTTAACTTTTATCGTCATCAAACAGCCGATTTACTGTTAACGAATGAGCATTTAAAGCGTATTAATTGGGATAAATTGAGTACCCTACACTTTTGTTCAAACACCTTAACCAATACAGCTATAGCAAAAACTACTGTGTGTGCTTTAAAGCAGGCTAAAAACAACCAAAAAATCGTTAGCTTTGATGTAAATTTACGCTACAGTTTATGGCAAAATAGCAATGACATTGAGCAAAACGTGCATGCATGCTACGCGTATTGCGATATTGTTAAGCTCTCACGTGATGAGTTAAATTTTTTAGCAACGCAACGCCAACAATCAGCTGATGACTACTTACAATCACTGCTTGAATTAGGCGTCAAGCTGGTGTTTTTAACCGATGGTCCAGCACCAGCGACTGTTTACCATAACGCTTTTACCCTGAGTGAAGCAGCTCCAACAATTACCGCTGTAGATACCACCAGCGCCGGTGATGCTTTTATTGCTGGCGTACTGTACTACTTAAACCACAGCGATAATGCAGTGCCACTTACTGATAAGCTAAATGATGAGTCAATAGTAAAAAAAGCGCTTCACTTTGGTCTTCGCTGTGGCTCAAAAGCATGCTTAGCTAAAGGCGCTTTTCCTGCGCTTCCCACGCAACAAACACTGTCAAAATAAACTAAGGTACTTACAAAAAAAGGCCACTGTTGGCCTTTTTTTACTAAGCGTCTAAATTACTGGTTTTTAGCCATTCTAAAGCGGCAGTAGCATTTTCAAAGTATTGTATTTCACCCGACACAAACCAACTGCCTAACTTAGCTATGGTAGATTGCCACTCTTTATTGCCGTAAATCGCTATTTTTTTAAACTCTTTGTTGTGCTTTAAGCCAAGTTTTAAATCGTCCCAAGCAGCACGAAGCTCCCAACCATCTAACTCGGTGCCATCTATTAATACATTAACAATAGGATGTTTAACTTCGCCTAACGCTGAATCGATCATCGGGGTGATCACTTCATAGTCTTTGTGAGTTAAGGTACCAATTGCCTTAAGTGTTAAGAAAAACTCATTGCCTGAGCGCTCAATACCAATCGACAAACCATGTGTTAAATTAACCATAACTCAACCCTTGAATGAAAAGAGCTTAAATTATAGGCAATAGTTAAAAGCTTTTACTTGAAGCAGATCAAAAAAGTCACTTAATGCAGATTTATTTTTTGAGCTAATTATATTTTTTTAACCGATTAACTTGGTTTTTTACATCGTTTAAATAGCCGGTTTTTATCCATACTCTTGCGCCATTGTTACCCGCTGTGGCGTTTATTTGGCTATTAACAGGAACTCTAAGCCAGCTATGTTTTTCAAGTTTGTCGTTATGCTCTTGTAAAGTGCCATCCAAAACCAACAACTCAGCGCCACCACTCACCGTGAGCGCTAAAGATTGATTAGCGTTAAACTGTACAATACTCACTGTTTCATACGTATCTTGATATAACAAAATGACATTTAGGTCATTAAATTCGGGGTTTTTCTGCCCTTGCATCTGCTGTGTGTGAATGCGCACGTGCTGGCGATCTTCTGGCTGAAACTGCCACAGTTTTACAAATATAATACAACCGTCTTTTGAGCCAGGAGTATGCTTTGATTGTGGAGGATTACGAATATAGGTACCTTGTGGAAAGTCACCATGCTCATCTTGAAATACCCCATCAAGTACTAAAAACTCTTCACCGCCGGTATGTGTATGTGGGCTAAAGTGGCTGTTTGGCGCATAACGTACAATGCTAGTGGCACGAGCAACTTCGTCGCCCACTCTGTCAAGTGGACGTCTATCAACACCCGGCATGGGCGAAGCTATCCACTCAAGTGACTCACTATGCACCACCACACGTTGACTAAAATCGGCAGCAATTTTCATATTTGACTCCAAATTATTAATTTATAACTAAACGCCAATACTTGGCTAAGGGTTTTTTGCCAAAAATGCCTCACTGCAGTGCTCCCCATTTAATAAATCGACAGCAACAAACTCTTCTTTATCAGTCGGCTTTTTTTCAGCAAGTGCAATACGAGCCTGCAATGGGTTTGGGTGATTTTCTACGTCATAAATTTTCATAATGCTCTCTTATATTTTTCACGACAACTTAGGTTTATATTGGCAAACAAAAACTACCTACTGATAGGTAATTTATAGCAAGCGCTAAATGTTTGCAAACTAAAAACAAAAGAGCTTGAAAATAACTACCTACTGGTTGATAATTTTTTCAGATAACAGCAAGGAAATATCAAAATGAGTAAAAAAGCAGCCCTGCTACAAGCCGCAGAAAATAAAGTGCGACTGGGTGGTTATAGCAACTTTAGCTTTAGAGAACTTGCTACTGAGATTGGTATAAAAAGTGCCAGTGTGCATTATCACTTTCCAACGAAAGCTGATTTAGGCGCTGAACTCGCGCATCAATACACCGATGCCTTTATTGCAGTACTTGGCGATCCGAATGTACATAAAGCAAACGGTAAAAATCCCATCGATATTTACACTCAGTTATTTAGAAATGCGCTCGTGATAGACAAAAAGATGTGTTTATGTGGCTTACTCGGTGCAGAAAGCGACAGCCTACCCGATAAAGTGCGGGTTGAAGTTCAGCGGTTTTTTAATAAGAACTTAGCCTGGTTAACTCAAGCACATCAAATAAATGGAGAGCTTAATCCTGCTCGGGCGGCAATACAAACAGTCAGCTTATTAGAAGGGGCAATGATTATTAGTAAAACCCTAGATGATATTAGCTACTTCGAACAAGCGACTTTTTAGCGGTAGATAGTCAACATAAGTGGTTGGTCATCAGAAAGTTGATAAATCTATTAACTAAATTACTACTTGTTCAAGCATAAAAAAGCGAGCTTAAATAAAGCTCGCTTTTTGCATTAATAACTATGTAGTTTTAAGCTGGACGCACTTTATGTTTTGAATGCACAAAAGCCAATACAATAAAGCCTACAACAGCAACCGCTACACCAATTGGTTTACCTAAATCACTTGATAAGTTTAATCCTATTGCCGCAGTCATTATGTATGACAAGGTCACAGCTGAAGCAATTACAGCAGGTATACTAGCAATCCAGTGGAATGTACCACGGTCAAATAAATACTTAGTAGCAAGCCATAAAACACTGGTAGAAAGCAGCATATTTGAAAACGCGAAGTAGCGCCAAATAACTGAGAAGTCGAGCTTAGTCATAAAGTAAGCAATGGTTAAAATTGGCAATGCTAACAACAAACGATTACGTAAACTTTGCGGAATACTAAACGCATCCACCATTGTTAGGCGCAGTGAGCGGAACGCCGTATCACCTGAGGTGATAGGGAAAACAGCAACAGCAATAATAGCCATAATACCACCAAATACACCTAAGTAGCTGTTTGCAATATGGTTAACCACTAAGCCTGGACCGCCTAAATCAAGCATCGATTTTAAACCCGCATAACCTTCTGGGAAGGCAGCAATACCAGCAAGCGCCCAAACACAACCTACAATACCTTCGCACATCATCGCGCCATAATAAACCGGGCGTACATATTTTTCGTTAGTTAAACAACGGGCAATAATAGGTGCTTGAGTTGAGTGAAAACCACTAATAGCACCACAAGTAATGGTGATAAATAGCAACGGCCAAGTAGGCAGTCCATCAGGATTTGGGGCTAAAAAGTCGTGGGCATGATCGGCTTCAAAATACGCTAAAAAGTCGCCAGCTACTGGTAAATGGGGTGCGTTGATTAACAGTGAGACTGCAATAGCAACTGTCATTACAATCATTAACAAGCCAAAAATAGGGTAAAACTTAGTGATGATTTTATCGATTGGTAATAACGTGGCTAAAAAGTAGTAAGCTAAAATAGCGAGAACCCAAAATGTATTACTAGCAAAAATGGTGCCTTCAAATGCATCTAAGTTACTCAATAATCCTGCAGGGCTCATAATAAACACTACACCAACAAAGAATAACAACATAGCAGTAAATATAAGCATAAAGCCTTTAAATACTACGTTGTAATAATGGCCTGCAATTTCAGGTAAACTTTTACCGTCTTCTTTAATACTCATTACGCCAGAGAAAAAGTCGTGTACAGCTCCACCTAAAACGTTACCAAGTACAATCCAAACCAGCGCTACTGGGCCATACAAAGCGCCAAGTATGGGACCAAATATGGGGCCTACTCCTGCAATATTCAAAAACTGAATTAAAAATGCACGAACAGGGTGAATAGCAACATAGTCAACACCTTCGCTAAAACGCTTCTGTGGTGTGTCTACTGTCGAGTCCATACCCGCTTGTTTTTCAACAAACAGGCTATAAAACTTATAGCCTAATATTAAAATAGTCAGGCAAATAAAAAAGATGATCATAAAGCACGCTTCTCTTTTTGTATGTGTGTATAGGGCACAGTATTGCAGCCCAAAATTTAAAATAACAATTGAACGTAGCATATGAAAAACCACGCAACAATGAGACGTTTGGCTAATGCGCTTACAAAATGAAATTTATTCGAAAAAATAAAACTAAGTAAAAGCTTAAGTTACTCATAAAAACAGCATTAAAAAACGTTAAAAGTACTTATATTGCGACTAAAATCTATACGCCAATTTGCAATAATAGCTACACCTGAGTGATTAATTAGCCTACGATAAACATTATTACTACTTTAAATTTACTGCCTTTGTTCTACATGGCTATGCAAAAAACAAGGATGCCCTTAATGACACCGTTTACTACGCCCGATTTATACGATGAACATCACGACCATGTACAAGTCGCTGACAGTGGCTTGCAGCACTTTGGTAATAAAACTCACTTTTATGGTCAAGTAATGACCGTCACCTGCCCTGACGATAATTCGTTTGCTGGTAAAATACTGCATGAAAACGGTGAGGGAAAAGTATTGGTTGTTGATGGTTTTGCCAGTAAACGTTTTGCCTTTATTGGCGATATGATTGCAGAGCGCGCACTAAAAAATGGCTGGCAGGGCATAATTATTAATGGTTGCTGTCGCGATATTGAAATTCTTGCCACACTTGATTTACCTGTAATGGCGCTAGGCGCAACCCCGCGCTGTACCACTAAGCGCGGCTTAGGCGCTAAAGATCACCCGGTTAATATGTTAAACACTACAATTAATACCGGTGATTGGGTATATGCTGATGTAAACGGCTTAATAATTAGCTCTAAAGCGTTGTTTTAACCCCTCGTAATAGTCGTTAACAAAAAAAAGCAGCTCGAAAGCTGCTTTTTTAATTTATATGGTTTTTTAAAACCCAAATTCTCAGGTTAAAATTAGAGTGCTAACCATACATCGGTTGAACCAGGTTCGTTCCCTTGAGTCCACCATTTAGCTTGGTACTTATTACCTTGATAAGAAACTTCATCACCACTGTTATAAATAGCCGTTGGCTGCCAAACTGCGACACCCGTACCATCTGTAGGTTGTGTTGTTGCTTCTCATGCACCACCTAAATCAGGACGCTCGCCTTGAGTCCACCACTTTGCTTTATATTCAACGCCGTTATAAGTAACGACATCACCACCAACGTATGCAACACTCGCATCCCAGCTTCCTGTAGGTGGATTTGTAGTATCAACGTTTATAACTGTTACGCTAAAGCTTTGCGTTGTGGTTAATGCGCCATCACTGACTGTAACAGACACTGTGAAGTCTGTATCGGTATCTACAGCGCCAGCCTCAATAGTTACATTTGCATCACTGCCCACTAATGTTAAGCCTGCTGGTACTGTCCACGTATACGAAAGGGCGTCGTTTTGAGCATCATTAGCCACTACAGCTACACTTGCTGATGCGCCCTCTTCAACGCTGATATTAGCGATAGCATCAACGCTCGGTGCTGTGTTTTCGCCTCCTGATGTTGGCGCAATAACATTAACAACAACATCACGATTAACAGTTGCTTGACCATCTGATACCGCAACAGTTGCCACATACTGTGTATCTGCAGTCACTGTTGGCGCTGTAATGACTAATGATGCACTATTTTGTCCAGATACCACCAATGCGCTATCAGCATTCCAGCTAAAGCTAAGTGGATCGTTATCTGCATCAGTTGCAGAAGCTGTTACTGTAATACTCTCGCCTGAATTAACAGACACTGATGAAGAGACTGAAACAACTGGCTTTTTATTTGTTGGCGGAGCAACTACTCCTCCTAAACCATCATGCATAGCATTAAGAATATCACCATTATCCGCATCTATTTCCCATGCAAATAAACCACCTAAATTATACTGATTAACATACGCACCCTTGGCCAGTACTGACTTACGGCTATCATAAGTAATTAGTTTACCGGTTGAACGATTCCATACATAAGCGGCTTGTGCTTGCTCATCATAACCCACTTCAAAACCATTAATACCGGTGCCCGCAGCACCAATCATATTGGCTTTAACGCCCTTGTAATCAATAACCCCATCTTCCCATACGCCTTGTGCCGTAGAGCCTTTTAACGGGCCATTACCAGGGGCGGTCATTGGGTTACCATCAATCGCTGCATTTTGCGGGTAGACACCTTCCCAACCACGACCATACATAGCTGTGCCCACGACGATTTTTTTCGATGGTACATTTTGCGCAAGTAACAGCTGCACTGCATTATCGGTGGTATAAGCAGGGCCTTTACGAGGTTCGCCATTTTCATCAAGCCCGGTACCATTACATTGACCAACACTCATATGTTCGCCACAGTAAAGTGCTGTTTGGTGTCCGGTTACGTTACTCCATGCACCATAAAAGTCATAGGTCATGGCAAAAATGTAATCCATATACTGGCTAGCGGCTTGGTAGTCTACATCTTCAATTTTATCGTAACCTGCACCAATGGCTGAGGTTAACTCGTAAGTACGACCTGTTTCTGCTTCTAGTTTATCAAGCATAGCGCGTAGCTCTTGCATTAGCGCCACATAGGCTGGGCCATCGTTGATTGGATCGCCAATGTCTGGGTTGGGGCCGTCACCACCTGGGAATTCCCAGTCAATATCTACACCATCGTAGAATTTCCATGTTCTTAAAAACTCTTCCATTGAGGCAACAAAGGTGTCGCGGTTAGCTTTATTGGTAAAGCCACCGAATGGGTCTGATAACGTCCAACCACCTACAGATGGTAAAATTTTAATATCTGGGTAACGCTGTTTAAGCGCCATTAGCTGAGAGTAAGTACCACGGATAGGGTCTTTTGCATCAACCCCTGGCAGTGCTTTTTGTACTGCGGCCCAAGGGTCGTGAATAACCACTTCGTAATCTGCAGAGCCGGCACAAGCGGTTTCAAGTGCACGTTTAGGACCACCCGATAACGATGCGTTTTCACCACAAATTGGAATAAAGCCATACAAAATATGACTCAGATTTTGTGCTGGCATATTGGTTACATCATAATCACGGCCATAAATTCCCCACTCAACAAAGTAAGCGCCTGTAACTAAACCTTGTTTGATACCAATGTCGCGGTTATTTGGATCTACATCCATCGGCAATGGCGCTAAGTGGCCACCGTCAGTATCGGCAATTACAATAGGTTTGCCTGCACTACGCGCACAGGTCGTGCCACCTTCACATAGCTCAACATACATTGTATGGCGGCCTGCTTTATCATAAGGGAATGAAATAGTGCCACTTTTAGAACCAGCAGCAAGCGTGCCCTCATTGACTAGGATGTCATCAAAGTACACTTTGTAGCTATCGCCACCATCACCACTCCATGCACTCCACTGAATGTTGATATTAACTTGTTCAACACGGGTAACTAGCTGCTTATAAGAGCCGTTTCCCTCAAGATCTACCTCAACAAACGAATATTGCTGTGGTTCCCAATTAATGCTTGGTGTAGAAGGCGCAGCAGATGCTGTATTTGCAAATAAAGCAACACCGATGGCTGCGCTTAGTTGTTTAATATTCATAGGTCTCTCTTATCCATTATTTATGTAATTATTTAATAAGTTTGAACTGCAAAACTTAGGCTTTATTAAAGTTTGGTCCATACATTGGCGTGCCCTGGCGTATCGCCCTGAGTCCACCATTTAGCGCGATAGCGCTGTCCTTGATGCGTTACTTCTGCGCCGGCTTGGTAAGCTTTGCTGGTATTCCAAGTGGCTGCTGTGTCAGCTTTCGAGGCTGATTCCCATGCCGCTGAGGTATCAGGTTGTTGGCCTTTGTTCCACCATTTAGCGGTATAAATCACGTTAGCAAAACGGGCTTTATCGTTTGCTTGATAGATCTGAATGCTGTCCCATTCAGGTACTGTTGGATCAACAGGGTCAACCGGATCGACCACCGGTACATCGTTAACCGTGACACTAAAACTGGTTTGGGTACTTAATTGACCATCCGATACAGATACTGCAATGGTGTAATCGGTGTTTGCTGATACCTCTGCTGTGGTTAAATTGATGTTGGCACCAGAGCCTGTAAAGCTTAGCGGTGTAGGCACTGTCCAGCTGTAAGTTAGCTCACTTTGCTCATCATCAAAGGCATGCAGATGAATTGCTGTTGTGGTGTTTTCATCAACGACTAGGTTATCTGGGGTATGTACAATGGGAGCGGTGTTTGTTGGCGCACCTTGTACACTCAAGGCATAGGTATAATTTGCATTGCTGCTGTACACTTGGTTTATCAGTACGTCGGTTGCATCAAACGTAATGTCGCCCGCTTGGTTTTGCACACCAATTTGCACTAAATGCGCGTAATCAAGGTTAAGTTGTTCAGCCAATGCTTGTTGCCAATTTGCTTGATTGTCGGCATTGATTTTAAGCTGTTGGTTGATCACCTCTTGGCCTGTTTCGTCAAATAACCGCGCCCATACGGTGTCGCCTGCAATGGCGTTTTGCCCTTGGCGAACAAAATAACCGACGCTAGTCCACGAATTTGGTTCAGTCGGGCCTGCGTCATTTACTATGTTGATGTCGCTACAGTTATAAAAACCTTCACCGACCACATCATTACGTTGCCAGCGGCTATATAAAATGGCCTCGCCGCTGCGGTCTTGTGGAATTGCAACATTCATTTCGTAGTAGCGTTTACCATCGGGGTCTTTAACGACCTCAATGTTGTCGTGCTCTTGCACTAGCTGTAAGTCTTGCCAAGTTAGTACGTCAGTTGCGCTATTGAAGCTTGGCTTGGTAATGTAAAACTGCCAAAAGCTTGGGTTGTGCGGGGTTGATGCAAGGTAACGTATTTGAATATCACCATTGGCATTGGGCACTACATCACTGCGCTGCCAATGTGGTGATGGTAAATCCATACCCCGTTTGGCTGTATCGCCACCAGCACATAAAGTGCCGTTTGGTACACTGGCCTCAACTGCGGTTTGATTTAAATAGTCAGGAGTATTAACCGAAAATTCAATCGCTTGTACAAACTGCACCGTGCCCGATTCTAAATATGCGGCTCGACACGCAAGGTTAGGAATATTTGTGCCGTCTTCAGGCCACCAGTATCCGCCATCAACTTGACAAATTGCTTGGCGCGCTTTAGGGCTATCCATATAACCATGTGCTTGCACTTGCGGTGCTAGTGTACTGAGTAGTAAACCACTGGTAATTGCAGATAGCGTAATCGTGTTAAATTTAATTGATGCCATTATTTTATCCTTTATTAGACTCAATACATGGGGCAAGCTCAGGCCTACCCCTCATTGTTTTGTAAATTACAGGCTACAACTTAAGGTCCAATCTGATGTTGCACCCGGCTCAGAGGTTGTCCACCACTTGGCTTTATAAACTGCGTTGTTATGCACCATTAGATCGCCGCCAGCAGCATGACTTGGGTTGCCCGCCCAGTCTGTTTGAGGGAAGTTTGGATAAACAGGAATCGTGGCTATATCAACTCCTTCACACGTACCTACAGGGTCACCGCCACCGTTATCTGGATTGCCCGTGCCATCACCCGGTGTTGCATCTGGTAGCATTGGGTATTCAGCTTTGAATGCATAAGTTTTTCCATCTTTTTCAATGGTAAAGTTGCTAGGCCCAGTGATTGGCATGTAGTACATCACTTGTGCATTCACAGTTGCACCAGCGCTAAAGTCTTTTGGCTGACCACCCCACTCATTGTTTAATGTGATTGAGAAACGATGGAACTCGTTCTCAAAACCGCCAATATTATTACCCGCTGCGTTCGATCCATTTACTTCTACAGCCATGCCCAGTTTTTCTTGTGCATTCCAGTTAGATTTAAAAATAGCGGAAGTTGATACCGGCACATCAAATGAAATTTTTGCACCACTTAAATCAAGACTTGAGTTATTAGTAAATGCAAACGTTGGGCTGATTGGGTAATTATCATCACCAATTGGGAAGTCTTTTGCTGTAAATGTGATATCTACGGCTTCAGCAGGCACTGTGAAGTTTGGATTTCCGCCATGTACATCATATGCAACACCGCTTTGATTAAACTTATCGTATGCTAATGAGGTTAATGTAGAACCCATGAAGTACTCGCCTTTGGCTGAGTCATAGTCAAAGTCACCTGCCAGCTCCCAGAACATGATACCGCCAAGACCATTGTTGATAACGTAATCAACTTTTGTTGCCATCGACTCTTCATCTTCTATCGAGAGGAATACTTTTTTATCTGCGTTCCATAACCAAGGTGCAACGGCAACGCTGTCATAGTGACGAGTATAAGTACCCGTTAAGCGGTCATCAGCGTCTGTATCAGGTGTTAAGCCATACACGCCTAAATACGAGCCAACAATACCGTTTTCAAGGTTTTTAACATGCCATAATGGGTTTGAACCAGCTGGCATTTCTTGGCCTGCATCGTTCTTATCATGCCAAAGGTTATCAATACCTAACGCACCATTACCGCATTTGTTTTTCTCACCTACGCCGGTACCTTTAGCGCAATCAGCTTGATTTGGTAGCGCCGCTTGGCCCCATAAACCGTTTGTTCCGCCTGATACATCCTTAAAACCACGGGTGTAATAAGGTAAACCAATATTGATTCGACCCGCTGACATCGCACCACGGAAGTAACGCACTGCCCAATCAGTATTTAAATACCCAATGCCTTCAAACTCTTTGGTGCCGTATACATTCCATTGCGCAAGCTCTGAGTCTAACCCAGTATCAAATAATGCCGCGTTGTGACCTACGTGTGAGTTCCATGCGCCATGTAAGTCATAAGACATGATATTTACATAATCGAGGTATTGAACCGCTTGGAAGGTTTCCATACCGCGCAGTAAATAACCTGAAGAAGGCGATGCAATCGTGAGTAAATAATGCTTACCCGCAGCTTCACCTGCACGGTCTAGCTCTTCACGTACTTTTTTCATTAGTACTTGGTATGAGGCATTTAAACCACCACGACGTGCATTAGAAATTGGGAAGTCATCAGGGTGGCCTGAGTCATTCATTGATGATGGGTATTCGTAATCAATATCAACACCATCAAAGCCATATTTTTCAATAAACTCAACTGCACTTTGTGCAAATGCATTGATACCTGCATGGTTAACTGAACCATCAGCATTGGTGGTCATGGTGTAAAAACCACCGCTTGCAACACGGCCTGTTTCATCAAAGTAACCGCCGGTTTCAGCCCAACCACCTACAGATATGAGTGTTTTTACATCTGGGTGTTGTTTTTTGTATTTGTTTAACAGGTTAAAGTGACCTTTGTAGTTAAACTCTGGGTCCATTTCAGCGCCAACTACGCCCGGCCATTCCATATTAGTAGCAGGATTATTTACTGAAGTAGGATCGCCAATAGATACTTTGTTGTTTGCATCAACATGGGCAAATGCATAGTTGATGTGGGTGATTTTATCCCACGGAATATCGTTCACTAAATAACTGGGTTGACCATTAGCGCCATTACGCCAGCTAGTAAAGTATCCAATTACACGGCGTGGATGATCTGGGCCCATAATCTCACGGCCATCAGCGTCATAAATCGTACAGTAAGGCGTGTTTACACCGGGAGTTTGATATAAACCTTGGGGACGACAGTCAGTGCCCGTAACTGGGCCGGTATTTTCATCAACAACCGTTAATACTTTTGTTACTTGCGCTGTTGCACCGTCGTTATCTGTCACCGTTAGGGTGAAAGTTGCCTGACCAAGTGCCGTTGCTTGCCATGCAAAACTGCTCGCTGGTGAGCTTGATTGATGAACATCCACCCCGTTTGCTGCAAAGCTCAGAGCCGTTACTTGGCCATCACTATCAGTTCCAGAAAGTGCAAACACCACCTGCGAACCAACAACCAGTTGATCCGGTAGCGTACTAAATGAAATAGCGGCAACTGGTGCTTGATTAACAGGGTCAACAATCACTGAATCACTAACGTTCAGCGTATTAACAACTTCTGCAGAGTTCGCGCCTTTATCGTCTGTTGCTACCGCACTAATTTGATGTTCGCCCGTGATAGCTTGCCAGTTAACACTGAACGGCGCAGTGTTATCAACCGCAATGGAAGTACCGTCTATAAAAAACTCCACACTTGCAACAGAGCCATCTGAATCAGTTGCTTGCGCCAAAATGACAACGCTGTCTTTATCGCTAAATAAAGAACCATTTTCAGGTGTAAACTCGGTAATTATAGGTGATTGATTATCGTTGACAGCGCTGTCACATGCATCCAAAAGTAACCAGTCTTGATATTGACCTGCATTCTCCAAAGGATTGGCTTGTGTCCACCACTTGGCTTCATAGGCATTATTTTGTGCCTTAACTTGGCTTCCTGCTGTATGAGTTTGCCCTAACTCCCATGCCGTTAATGTACTGCAATCAGTTGATGCGTATACATTTAAACTAAATGCACTTAGAGATAAGGCACTTAATCTGAAGGCATTTTTTATTATTTTCCGTGAGCTCATTTGCTCCTCCGCTTAGTGTGTTAAGAAATGCTATTGTCAGTTTCCATTTATGAAACTAGCATGAACAAAGTAAATATCAAGTAAATAAAGTGTAATTAATGAACAAAAAAAGTATTAATTAACTAATTAATAATATAAGACTAGTTATTTATACGTATAAGAATCCATTCATATACTAAGTTCAAATAAATGACACTTATCAATCGAGCATAAAAAAGCCCAGAAAACTGGGCTTGGTTTACATTAGGAATGTATGTTCTGTTTAATTAAATGAAACCGTAATAATATTCGAGCATACGTTTTCAGAAACACATAACTGATAGTCGTATGCAGGTAATGTTGCGTTACGAACGTAGTCACGGTAACGACCATTGTCTGATACGGTGCCTACTAATTCACCATTTCGGTATAAGCTAAGTGACTCAGCACCCACTTCTTCCCAGTTTAACTCTACACGCATAGTATCAAGACGTGACTTATTAGCGCGTTTTAGACTCAACTCAATTTCAACATCACTTACAACAACTGTTTGTGTGAATGTATCTGAGTTGTTTTCACTATCTGTTACTGTTAGTTCAACTTCATAACTACCTGATTCAGCGTAGGCATGAACAGGGTTAGCATCAGTTGAAGTTGCACCGTCACCAAAGTTCCAGCTCCACTGTGAAATATCATCATTTGCATCACGACTTGTATCTGTAAATGTGGCTGTAAGGCCTTGCGTATCAACATCAAAGCCAGCGCGAGGAGGTTGTGGGCTTACTTCACCAATAGCACTAAATGTAAGTGACCAACCATTTATTGTGCCGGTATCTGAGCCTGCAGTATCTTCAACATGAAGTGTCCAATCACCTGTTGCAACTTCCCCGTTAAATGCACTTGAAGTAAATGCTTTAACAATATCATCTTGACTACCGCCCTCATTGCTTTGCAGTGTCACTTCATTACCTTGCGCTGAAATAAGTGTAAGTACTAAATCACCTGACCAAGTATGCGAAATGTCTACATCAGCAGTGGTACCAAAAATAGTTAAATCATCGGCCACTGTTATGACAGAGCTTGCACCTTCAGGTGAGTTATCCGGAATCGCAACACTTTCATCACTAGTGTAAGTAAAGTCATTCAAACCAGCAGGTTGCAACATTAAGCTTACTGTTTGCTCTTTAACTTGCTCGTCTGTTGTCGCGGTTACAGTAAAGTCATAATTCCCCCACTGAGTTTCGCTATTAGTTGCCACTGTAAGTACAACTTCATCACCTGGACGAGCAGTAGTTGCGCTTAGTGATGCATCAGCAAGATCAGCAGCCAAAGCCAGTGAAACATCGCCATCCCATTGTGCAATTGAACCAATCGTAAAGGTATAAGTGACTGTATCACCTACAGTTGCTTGCTGAGAAACAGGCGATACAGATAATTTAAACCCAGGAGTTGGATCAGCATCAATCAGTGCTTGGTTTATATTTAGGCGTGTACCTGCAACCGTTTTACCATTTAATGCCGCATTAGCATCACCACTAGACATAAGTAATTCTTTAAGCTCTAGTGTTGTTAAATCAGGATTAACTGACAGTACAAGTGCAGCAGCACCGGCTACATGTGGCGTTGCCATTGATGTACCAGAGTAACTTGCATAGCCGCCACCAGGAATGGTTGATAAAATCGCACTACCTGGCGCGCCCATATCAACACTGGTTAAACCCCATTGTGAAAAACCAGACATATTGTCGCGACTATCTGTGCTTGCAATAGATAATACATTATCATTTTCATAATTAGATGGGTAATGAGGGTTTACATCGTTGTCTACCGCATCATTACCAGCAGCAGCTACAAATAAAATATCAGCTTCTTCACTGGCAGTAATCGCATCAGCAAGTGCTTGGCTATAACCACCACCGCCCCAGCTATTGTTTAATACACGAAGGTTAACACCTGAGTTTTTAAGGCCTACCATGTAGTCAATACATTTAATAGCGCCAGATGTAGAACCTGTACCATCTGCAGCTAAAAACTTACAACCTGCAATAGATACATCATGGTTTACACCTACAATTCCCACACCATTGTTACCACTGGCACCAATTGTACCTGATACATGTGTACCGTGGCCTTCGTCATCCATTGGGTCGCCAGCATCGGTAATCGCGTTAATACCGTGCACGTCATCAACATAACCGTTACCATCATTATCGATACCATCGCCAGCAATTTCACCGCTATTTACCCACACATTCGCAGCTAAATCAGGATGACTATAATCTACACCGGTATCAATAACACCTACAACAACATCACGGCTACCAGTTGAAATTGACCATGCTTCTGGTGCATCAATATCAGCATCAGCAGTGCCACCAGTTTGGCCTTCATTATTTAAGCCCCATAAATCTTCAAAGCGAGGATCGTTTGGTGTTGCTGCAATGCTCACACGATAGTCAGGCTCAACATACTCAATGGCTTGATGAGATTTTAAGCGCTCAATAGCTTCTTTAGCACTCATTCCAGATATTTTAAATTTAGCAAGGCGACCAGAAAATAACGAAGTGAAGTTATCATCAACTTCATCGCTGTTTAAATCTGATATTTTTGCTTTAACTAAAGAGCGGGCTTGCTTACGCATTTCTGGCGTAGCATTCTTTTTATATTTAACAATAATCGAGTCACTGCTCGCGGTTACTTTTTGAGTTGTACTGTTAGCATCAGGTAATTTAGCTGCAGCTAAACAAGGTAAAAGTGCAAGTGTAATAATAGATAATTTTGTTTTCATCATTTTATCCGTAATAAAGTTAACTTAGCTTTACTAAGTAGAAAATTTACGTCTAAGAATTTAAGAAATCACGTGGCAAGCTTTAAGAAAACGGCTAAATAACGACTAACTCAAGTAAAAAAAGCAAAACAAGGTACAAAACCATCATTTTTAACTAGAAATATAGCGATAAAAACATAAAAAACATCCATTTTAATGAGCAAAACCCATAAACTTTAACATGCCATTAACCCATTATTTTTTACTAGATTTTACTGTAAATTTAATTCAACCCCGAAATAATACTTCAAGGTATTGAAAATAAAGAACTTTAAATACCATTAAAAAAGATGATTCAAAATAAGTTCATTGAAGAATACAGTGATTGAGCAGTTATGAATTAGGTAACGGTAAATTTACTTATTAAGTACAAAAAGCCGGTTTCTACTTTCATAATTAAAACGCACCTTACGTTTAAGAATAAAAAAGTTAATCACACATTATCACAGCACGGCATGCTGTAACGACAAACACCTTATTAAAACTCAATAAATAATCAAGGTGTTTAATTTTGTATTTCAAGGAGAATAATAATGAGACTAAATAAGTCAATTCTTAGCTGTGCTATTGCAATAGCAATGGGATCAAGCTTTGCTGTTCACGCCAACACGGCAGATAAAAATGTATCGACCTCACCTTTAAGCGCACAAGTTTCAATTCAAAGCGATTCAAACTCAATTACTTTAGAGCAAGTCCTTAACAATAATACTGCGGTGCTCATGCAAGACGGTGACAGTAACACCATGATTGTAGAAACCATTGGTGAAAACAATACAAATGAAGTCACCCAATTACAGTTTGGCAATTACACTAAAGTAACGACCGTTGGCGACAATAACGATCAAGCCTATTTTCAAGATGGTACTGCAAATGGCGCATTAACAGAGGTTACAGGTAATAATAATAATGTTTACGTTAGCCAAAACGGTCAAGGCTTTTTAGTTAACAACGAAGCTATTAATATTGTAACTGGCGATGATAACTACGTTGAAGTAGAGCAAGGCTCTGGTGGACATTGGTTTTACAACATGGACATGCAAGGCAATGCCAATGAAATTACTGCTTTTCAAAGCGGTGAATGGAGTGAAGCCGAAGTATCAATGCTAACCGGTGATGATAATTTAATATACCTTAGCCAAGCGGGCTTCTGGAACACATTTAAAGTTACTTCGCTACAAGGCAATGATAACGAAATTGATGTTGTGCAAGAAGGTGACAGAAATGCGGTCACTTTTAATAATATTTCAGGTGATGTTAATGAAATTCTCGTTGAGCAAGAAGGTAATACAAATGCGGTTGCCTTCACTGATGTAGTCGGCAGTGAAAACAGCATTGATATCGACCAAGAAGGTACTGATAACGTAGCCGATTCGGCTTTGTTCGAAGGCCAAGGTAATGAAGTTGAAATTACCCAAGTTGATACTGAGAACATGGTTACTGCAGAACTTATTGGTGACAATAATGAGTTAAAAGCAAACCAAAATGGTGCATCTAACGAAGCATACATGGGTGTATTAGGCTCAAATAACGAATTTGATATTAATCAAATGGGAAATTTAAATTCAGCGCATTTAGCTAACTTTAATGGCTCAGACAATGACGTTAATCTAACTCAAGCCGGTGATGAGAATGCAATTTTAGTTCAGTCTTCTTACCCGAATATGGCATTAACGTCTAACAATAATGATATCGATATTAACCAAACTGGTAATCAGAACGAGGCAATCGTAACTCTTGCTGGTATCTTAGATAGTAACTCAAACCAAATTGATATTGCCCAAAATGGCGACATCAACCTTGTGGATATGATGGTTGAAGGAAATGGTCATAGCGTTGATATTTCACAAGAAGGTATTGGAAACTGGGTTATTGGAACTGATGATTCAGCATTTTTACTCGGTGGTGAAAATGTAGCATTTAATGTTACTCAAACTGGTAATGATAATATTGTTGAAGGCGCTGTTATTGGTTTTAATAGCACTGTTTCTGTTACTCAATTGGGTGATGGCAATACAACAACAATTACACAAATGTAATTGATAAATGAGAGGGAGATTGACTCTCCCTTTTTTCTTTATGATAAAAACAAAACACACCTACTTACTTGCCGTTTTACTCTTTTGTTCACCAGTGGTAACGGCTGCTGATGACCTAGAGATAGATGGTTTATTGCTCGATCGTAGTATTAGTCGCTTTGGTCATCAGTTTTATTACGAATTTTCTAATTACTGGCGAGATCTCCCCTCTACCGCTGGCTTTAATATAGAGATTAAAGAAACCGTCATTCCAAAAGCAGGTACGAAATTAACCTTAATAATGAATAATCAAGTTGTTTATGCAACATACTTAGGGCGAAGACTAGAGCCACTTGATGAACGTGTAGAACAAGCTGTTTACACAGTTATAGACGCCATGGCGCGTTCCAATATGAAAGTCTCCTCTCCTGATATGGCATTAAATGGATGGTAAAAATGAAAAAAATAGCATTAACAATAATAACAACTTTAAGCTTTTCAGTCTCCGCTACTGAAATTATTTATACCCCTATTAACCCGAGCTTTGGCGGTAATCCACTCAATGCCAATATGTTACTTAGTAAGGCACAAGCACAAAATAAACATAGAGCACCGGTTGTCGAAAAAGGATACGCTGAGCAATTTCAAGACTCATTAGAGCGAACATACTTAAACCGTATGGTTAGAGAAATAACAGATATGGCCTTTGGCGAAAATATTGAAGACAGTATTTTTAACCAAGACTCTATATTTATGAGTGGTGATTATCAAATAGAAGTCATCACCAGCACAACCGACACAATCACTGTAAAAATAACAAACATAATTGATGACTCTGTGGTGATCATTGAAGTTCCGAGGTTTGGATAATGTATAAAGTAATTATAATAACAATCGCTCTTTCTCTTAGTGGTTGCTCTACTATGGGTAATTTAATTCCTCCGTCAAAACAAAGTGCGGTAACGTTAGAGCCAACAGATGTTTTTTCTGATTTAAAAAGCTTACCTAAACCTGCGGGTAGCATTCCAGTTTCGGTTTATTCATTTCGCGATCAAACCGGTCAATATAAACCACAGACTAATGTTAGCTCGTTTTCAACGGCCGTCACTCAAGGTGCAAACTCTATTCTAGTGCAAGCATTACATGAGTCTGACTGGTTTACGCCGGTTGAACGTGAGGGTTTGCAAAATATTTTGACTGAACGAAAAATTATTAGAGCGGCACAAGCGACTAACCCTAGTCAAGGCGAGCTACCGCCATTAACCACCGCTAAAATTATTTTAGAAGGTGGCATTATTAGCTACGATACCAATGTAAAAACTGGCGGATTAGGGATGGAATACTTTGGTATTGGTGCCTCTGAGCTATATCGTGAAGATGCAATCTCAATTTATTTGCGCGCAGTCGATGTAAGAACTGGGCAAGTACTGTTATCAGTAGCCACCAGCAAAAAAGTATTGAGCCAAGAAATGCGAGCAGGCTTCTTTAGATATGTTAGTTACAAACGTTTAGCCGAAGCCGAAGCTGGATTTAGTGATAACGAACCTATGAGTATTTGCGTGACACAAGCCATAGAAAAAGCGCTTACTGATTTAATTACTAAAGGCATAGATCGAGGACTTTGGGCTAAAAAACAAGCTTAAAAAATAAAAGGCTATACATATAGCCTTTTCATTTAATTATCTAATGGAAGTAATACCGAAATATAGCGCTGTGCCCAATTTGCAAGCTCTATACGGTTACGCGATTGAGTCTTTTTAAACGCACTATAAAGGTGGGTTTTCACTGTGTGATCACTAATATTGAGTTTGTTCGCTATTTTATCGTTACTCGCACCCTGCGCTATTAATTGAATTACCGATTTTTCGCGTTTAGTTAAGTTTTCGTAATCCGATTTACTAAGTACTATGTCGTCGTGCAATAAATTGTGAGATGAGGCTGCATTTAATATATCTTTGAATGCACCAGAAATCACTTTACGAGTAAACCATAGCTCGCCATCGGTTATTCTTACAAGCGCTTTAAAAATATCCTCTGCAGCATCTGAGCTATAAAAAACACCATTGAAGTGGTTTAATAATAAGTTTTTCTCACATACAGCACTTGATTCAACATTAAATAAAATCACCTTATGTTGCTTAGCTAAACAAATTAATTCGGCAGGGATCAATGAGTGCCAATCTTTATCAGCACCATCGATGAGGAACAACTCAACATTATCTCGTTGCCCAATTTTAGGAAGCGCATCATCCATTTTAATATCTTTAAACAATACATTTAACGTATTTAAAACAGTAGTGTAGCTAGCTGCATAAGCAGAAGATTTAAACGTTGTTTTGATAAATGCACACTTCTTATTTAACATAAAATTCATCCTTGAAACGTTTATGTCACATTACCTAAATTAACTACAAAACACAATGCTCTTTTGGTATACCTTAGTAGTGGATTACTCTGTAAAGCAGTTAAGGCAAATCAATCTTTAGTAAGCATATAAAAGCGCGATGTTACACCGTTAGTCCAACCAAATCCTTGTTGTACTTGATATTCCCCCCCGCTGGCTTTTTTTTGCGGTGTGCATACATTATATTTTTCGAGCAAGCATTTATTTTCAATAAAATCTTGTTCTACCATTGTTAGCCAGTTTTTCATTATGCGTGTAGCTAATTGTTCAATACCATAATTACGCAAGCCTTTTACCGCAAACCATTGTAATGGAGCCCAGCCATTCGGGCTGTCCCATTGCTGTGGAGTATCAACAACAGTGGTTACAATGCCGCCTGCTTTTAAAAACTGCTCGCTCAATACGTTTGCAACCAGTTCAGCTTGCTGTTGCGAGGCTAAATTAACAAAAAGCGCGGTACTTGCCGCTGCACTTAAAATAGCAGACGGCTTAGATAGCTTATGATTATAATCAACAAAAAAACGCTTCTCATTGCTCCAAAGATATTGATTAATAAGCGACTTTCTTTTTACAGCATAGTTGCTGTACGTTTGTGATTGTTGCTCATTGCCAAGCAATTTAAAACATTCACTAAGCTGATTTTCTAAATTGTACAGTAGGCAATTTAGATCTATAGGTACAATATCTGTCGTTTGAATTGAGCTTAGTAAGTTTGACTCGGCTAACCAGCGCGAGCTAAAGTCCCACCCAGATTCGCACGCAGCACGAATATTACGATAAAACTCAGGTTTTTTATCATTACTAAATCCTGATGCAAGCGCTAAGTCTTCTCTTAATGACTCTGCGCGAGGAGCCGCCTCATCATCCCAATAGCGATTTAATACCCCACCACATGGCATTGTTACTACGCGTTTTACACTTGTTTGCGCATCATCGAGTGTACCTGCTCCTTGCATCCAAAATGCGTGCTCTTTTATTAAAGCTTCAACACACAATTTAAGCCAAGCTAAATTATGTGTTTTACTGTGTGTGTGCTGCCATAAAAGCTCAACCATCAGCGCTAAAATAGGCGGTTGTGAACGCGATAAATAATAACTGCGGTTACCATTGGGAATACAGCCGTAATCATTAATTAAATCTATAAAATTCTGTAGCATGTCTTCTACTACATCACTTTTATCTGCATCAATTAAACCCAGCGCAGTAAAATAACTATCCCAATAATAAATTTCTTGAAAACGTCCACCAGGTACAATATAGCTGTGCTTTAAAGCGAGTAAAGAATTAGCTTTGGGTGTATCGGCTTCACGTCGAAGGCCGCTCCACAGTGAGTTTATGTAGCCTTTTACACTGGTGGTATTTGCAGCCGCTTTCATTGTTAATAAAGGCGTTGTTATAAAATGCGCATCAACAAAGTCTCTTAATTGAGTTTTATCAAGGGGTGCTATTTGCTCATACTGTATACAGGCACTTTGCCAATCAACACGCGCAGTTGCATCTGCAAACGTTTTACAGTCGCTAAATATGTGCTGTGTTTGTACATCTTTAAATAATTGGCTATTAAAAAAACTCATAACTGTCCTAATCTATTAACTATTGACTGCGTGTTGTGAAATGGCATGGGTGCGTTTTTTAAAGATAATCACGCTAATAAAAATTAAACTAATGGGCACAAGTGAAAGATAAAAAGCATGCTGGCCACTAAAGTGCTCAAATACATACCCGGTTATCACCGACCCTGTGGTGCCACCAAGTGCTGAAAACACAACGATTAACCCTGTCATTGCAGCATGTTGATGCTTTTGAAGCGCACTGAGCATGACTGAGTTGAGTACCGGATAAATGGGCGCCATAAAAAAGCCAATTAATGGCAAAACAAACGCCGCCAGAGGCGCATCAAATAAACTATTCACCTCGCTTTTAGGTAAGTTTTCCGTTAGTGGTAAGGTAATAATGATCAACGCAGCCATAGCAACTAAACAACAGCTAAGTACTACAAACCAATGAATATGCTTTAATACTTGGCCCGCCACTAAGCGCCCTAAAGCAAGAGCTGCGGCAAAAATACTCGCTAGTTGTATACTAATAGCTACTGGTAATTGCAAAACTTGATTATTAAATGTAGGCAACCAAGTCCCTACCCCTTGCTCGATTAACACATACAAAAATGCACTAATAATAAAAATCAGCACTAACGGTTGATAGGTAAGTTTGAGCATAGCAATAAAGTCATTCCAACCCGAGTTGCTTCTTTGACCTTTGATAGCAGGCTTTATTGGTGCTATCACAACACTAACAACCACCAAAAGCGTAAGCGCTGCTAATAGGTAATAAACATTCAACCACGCATTGCTATCAACAGGGTCTATAAATGCGGTGAATACCCAATAGCCACTTAATACACCCACCATAAAAATGCCTTCTATCGTGTTTAGTAATGATGAGTGACTATTTGCATCCTCAGTCACTTGGCCAATAATTGAATAAACCGACACCTTAACGACCGCAAAACCACAACCCACAGCAGCAAATAACACTTTAAACATGTAAAAGTCACTTATTACAGCCGTACTCAAACACGCTATAGCGACAACTATCAGTGCTAGCAGCATTGCAAGCTTGTAGCCTAAACGTGGTATAAATGAAGCAACAACAAATGACATTATTGCAATTGATAAGTCTTTAAACCCCTCTAAAACCGACGCTTCTGTTTTGCTTACTCCTAGTGTGTTTATAGCCTGCAAAATAACAGTGCCTACGCTATTTAATAGTATTGCGAAAATAAAATAGCTTGCAGCAATTGCCAGTGTGATTTTTATTTTACTCATTGCTTGCCTCGTTTATAGCTACATACGCCATAACTTTTATAAAAAGCAAATTACCAATAGGGGTAAATTACCGTGTGTGTTAGCCAGTGAGTCCAGAGTTTAGTGTAGAACAAATACCATTGCAATCGTTTGCATTTTAAATTTAACAATTAATATACATGCATACTAAGTTAACGTTTGCTTGACTGGCGAGTAATTAATTCTATATCAATAACTTGTGATTCGGCTTTTTCACCTGAAAACTGCTGTATTAACTTTTTAACTAACAAAGTCGCAGCAAATTGGGTGTTTTGTTTAATCGTAGAAAGAGAGGGATGGCTAATATCAGCCATGGCAATGTCATCAAATCCAACCAGTGCCACATCGTTGGGAATACTTACATAGCGCTCTTTCAGCGCTTTCATCGCCCCCAGTGCAACCATGTCACTACAGGCCATTATCGCGTCAAAATATAAACCTTTTTCACGTAATAACTGATTAATTGCTTGATACGCTGAGCGACTGGTAATATCAATGGATATAACATGCTGCTCAAGTTTATGAGTAGAAAGTGCAGCAGCGTAACCACGATGCCTTTCACTAATTTCACCATGCTCAGGATCGCCTAAAAATAAAATACTTTTAGCACCGTGTTCTATTAAATGAGCGGTCGCTTGCATTCCTCCTAAGTAGTTATCGCTGCCGACAATAGGATAATTGCTTTGTGTTTTTGGATCCCCCCATACAACTAAAGGAATACCCGCATCGGCAGCCGCTTCTATATTAGTTTGGCTTTTTCCTTGCCCCACAACAATAATACCGTCTGCTCGGCGGCCATTAATAAAGTAATTAGCCCAGTCATCTTGCGCCATAATAGAGTTAGATAACAACAACTCTAAACCCTGCTGATTAAGCGCAAGGTTAATTTCGCTCACTACCTTGAGTAAAAATGGATCGCTGATTGACTGCTCGGTTTGCTCATCAAGATTAATAATGACGGCAACAACATTGGTTTTTTGCGTACGTAAACGGCTAGCTGCCGTGTTAAGGCTAAAATTATGTTTTTTTGCAAGCTGCTGAAGCTTGTCACGGGTTTCTTGTTTTATAAGCGGGTTATTATTCAGCGCGCGCGAAACCGTTGAGGTAGACACCCCTGCAAGCTTTGCTAAATCAGCTAATTTAATTTTTTTATTATTCATAAAACCCTAAACGCTCCACTTCGGCTGATGCTATATCTAACTTACTGACAATATAGCATTATTATTTTTTACTGGCTTGCCCATTAACTTAAAAGTTACGCTCTTGTGTAATTACGCTCAATAAAACAACAGCCCATATTAATAAATAATTTACAAATAAATATTGCAAACGTTTGCATTTATCTCTAGAGTTTCAATTTATACAGCTTGTTTACATTAAAATTTAATCAATCTCGCTGTAATACACACTGTTTAACACACTAAAAACGGGATCTCACACATGAAATTCAATAAAGCAAAAAGCATGCTAGCCTGTGCAATTACTTTAGCCCTAAGCACACACGCTGCTGTTGCAGCAGAACAAGCAAAAGAAAAAAAAGTTGAGCGAATTGTCGTTTCTGGTACCCCCGCAGGTGTTGGGATCAGAAAAATTGATGCCAGCTACGCAGTAACAAATATTGATTCATCACAAATTATAAAATTATCACCAAAAAGTACTGCTGACTTATTTAAAGCTGTTCCCGGTGTGTGGGTAGAAAGCTCTGGTGGTGAGTCTGGTGCCAACGTATTTGTACGTGGTTTTCCAGGAGGTGGTGATGCGCCATTTTTAACACTCAGTATTGAAGGCTCGCCAGTTTACCCTGCGCCTACTCTTTCATTTTTAGAAAACTCATCGTTATTTAGAATCGATGAAACGATTGAAACGATGGAAGCACTGCGTGGTGGTCCTAACCCTGTGCTATCCAATGGTCAGCCTGGTTTAACAACCAACTTTAGGTTAAAGCGTGGCAGTGAAGATACTCAAGGCTTATTTAAATACACCACCTCAGATTACGACTTACAACGGGTTGATGCTGTGCTAAGTGGTGAAATCACCGACGACCTATATTTCATGGTAGGCGGCTATGTTAAAAGCTCACCGGGTATTCGTGATGCAGGGTTTACCTCAGAAAAAGGAAGCCAATTTACAATTAACATTACTAAAGAGTTAGACAATGGCGAGCTTAACTTTTATACCCGTCAAACAGACGATCACGGTGCTTGGTACTTACCCACCCCATTAAACGTTGACGGAATTGACGCCCAGTATACTCAATTAGGCACACTTAACCGTCAAGCGACGATTTTTACCGGCCCAGATGCGCAAGCACACGATATTGACCTAGGTGATGGCCGAGGATGGGATGGCCATGTATCCGGCGGTAGCATTAAACTAGAATTTGATAATGGCTGGCAATTTATAGATCGTTTTAATATTACTAAAGGCGATGCCAATACATTTGGCCTAGTACCTAATGGTTCAGCAACGACAATTGGTGAAGTGGCTGACAATGGTCAAACGGCATTCGGTGCAGTGACTAACACCGAATATGCTAGTGACACCGCGATTCAGCAACTGGGTCGCTGGGTAGTATTAAAAGAAATAAGCTCGTTTACTAACGACTTAGCCTTTTCAAAGCAATTTGGCGATTTATCGGCCACTTTTGGTTATTACACCGCAAGCACATCTGCGAGCGATTGGTGGAGCTTAGGCAATACGGCGTATCACGTGCTGGAAGCCGGTGGTGAGTCATTAAATGGCATTGAATGTAACCAAAGCACTGACGGGTGTGGTTTTAATTACGATATTAGCTCAACAGGCGATGCACGCACCAATGCTTTTTACTTTACAGGCCAATACAAATTTGCAGATGCATTTACGCTTGATTTAGGTGTACGTAAAGAAAACCATGACGTGCAATACAGTGTTGATGAAGACCTTGACGGTATTATCACTAAAGCCGTTGATTACGATGAAAGTAAAACCTCATGGACAACCGGTCTAAACTATTCAATTAATGACGACATGGGCGTGTTTGCACGTGTTAACCGTGGTTATAAAATGCCATATTTTGATGACTTTAGAGATAACTTTGGCGCATACCAAGGGGGTGAAAAACTAATTAAAGAAGTAACGCAGGGCGAACTAGGTTACAAACTTATTTCAGACTCTACCGACTTCTACGCCACCTTTTTTGTCAATGAAGTAAAAGGCGATACCTTTGTAAGTCGCCCAGGAGTACCGGCTGAAATTTTAACCAACGAAGCGTATGGTGTTGAACTTGATTATAACTTTAATCATGAATCTGGCTTTTCTGTTAATTTAAATACCACATTACAACAGACCGAAATCACTGAAAGCCCTGAAAATAAAGGTAACGACGCACAGCGCCAACCTAAATGGCAAGTACGTGTAACACCAAGCTATGACTTTGAAGTAGACGGCATGTATGCCACTTTATATGGTACTTTGTCAGCAGTGGATGACCGCTTTGGTAATAACGAAAACACCGTAACACTTGATGGCTACGAAAAAGTAGACTTAGGTTTAATTATTGAACCAATGGAAGGCATTAAACTGCAATTAGCCATTGATAACCTGACCGATGAACAAGGTATCACCGAAGGCGACCCACGCAATGCCGACGCCCCCAATGGCCGTTACATTATGCCGCGTACAACACGCTTAAGTGTTAGTTACGAATTTTAATACACTCCCTAAGCAATAAATTAAAGCCGCTGTGCTTAATACACGGCGGCTTTTTTTATTATAGGTGTCAACCTATTAGCAAGCTCTCTATGCGCACTAACGGGTAAGTGTATGCCCTCTTTATTACATGGCTTTATCAGCGGATAACAATCTAAAAATACACACGTGTGACGATAGGCGACGGCTTTAAATTCAATAGATAATTGTTCAACTTTTTTACCTGCACCTGCGTAAATGCTTTTATAACTTCCGACTTCATGAACCTTGGGCGGGCTTATAATGATTATCTTTGGTATTGTTTTACAGTGATAAAAGGCTTTAATGGCTAAAATTAACTCCTCAAGCGATTTGCCAATATCGATAGCAGACAGTGCAAAACGTGCTTTTAAGTCATTAGTACCGAGTTGAATAATAACAACATCAACAGTGTGCGCTTCCAGATACGGTTTTAAATATTTAATGCCCGATTTATCTCCCATAAACGGGGGGTTATTGACTAAAGTACGATTAGGCTCCCCGGCTTCAATCACTTCAAAGCCGGTGCCCAACTGCTGCTTTAATAAAGTAGGCCAGCGTTCAATTTCGCTCAGCCGTTTGCCATCAACAGGAGAAATACCAAAGGTATTGGAATCACCAAAACACAGAATATTCATTAAAACGGATTCAATGTATAGCCTTGTTGCTGTAACTGGGCGTGGGCTGTCATCGCTGAAAGCGCCATTTTCACCTCAGGTATAAGCTGATCTGCTGCTACCTTCATATGCATTGCCGACTGCCCGCATACATATACCTGCGTGTTATTAGCAAGCAGCTGTTTAATTAAAGATTCGGTTTTGTTATCTTTTTCAAACCGAGCTTTATAATCACTGTTTTGAAGTACATCAACGCTGGCTCCACCGTGTACCACCAGCGCAAGCTGAATATTTTCTGGTTTTACGCCGTGAGCCACATGCATATTGATAAAGCGCGCTAACGAATTAATATGATTATTTTGCGCGCCCTTTTCAGCGCCTTTACCTACATCAAAAGCTATCTTGAACTGTGCTTGGCTTAAATCAGACACATGCTCGGGCACATTATAAAAATAACCATAGTCTTTAATAACAGGCGCAGGCTCTGCTGCCAAACTACTAAAGCTAGTTAAAAGAAGGCTAAGACCTAAAAGTGATGTTTTCATAAGTTTCCATTTTATTGTTGGCTTAGCCTACCCTAACGCTATTTAAAGCAATTAACTAGCCTGAACATGTGAGTGCGCTATAAACGTCATCCCTAAATAATTGAATGTATGTTTAAACATATCGATAAATGCGTCTGGTGCAGAGGGAGATGCAGCATTAGACAACAGTGAAAACTGTTTTTGACGTAAAGTTCTAAGCTTCGGTTTTAACGCCTCATCATCCATGTAATCTGTGATCCTATCTATAAATGCTTTCATTTGTGGCGTGGTGTTATACCAATAAATAGGTGACGCAATTACCCAATGTTCGTAACGAAGTAACACTTCAAACAAATTATAAAAATCATCATTGTGATACTGCTTATCGTAGCGATAAGGTGAAATAACATAATCATCTAAGCAAAAAACAATGCCGCTTTGTTGCTTACTATAGGCATTAACTTGCGCGGTAGTATTGCCATTTTTACGTCCACTTGAATATATGATTGCGATATTGTGTGCTGATTTTTCTTGCATTGGGTTAGCTCCTTTTCTTATGATGGAGCAAAGCTTAAAACCTCAAGTTAAGTTCAGGTCAATAAGAAATAATTTAATTTTTAAAAGGAATTAAAGTGATGGCGGTACAAAAAAAGCTTACTGAAGCCAACTTAACGGTTGGGTTTGTCGCTAAACGCAGTGGCGTTAAGGTATCTACACTGCACTTTTACGAAAATAAAGGGCTAATACGCAGCTGGCGAAACAGTGGCAACCAACGACGCTTTAAACCTGATGTACTAAGGCGAGTCGCTGTTATAAAAGCAGCACAAGCGATGGGGATCACGCTCGAAGAAATTAAACAAACTCTAGCAACGTTACCAGAGCAACGCACGCCGACCCAAAAAGATTGGTCTGCACTTTCAAAGCAATGGCAAGAGAAACTTGATGAGCGTATTGCTTATATGCAACGTTTACGTGAACGGGTTGATGGCTGTATTGGCTGCGGGTGTTTATCAATGAGTAAGTGCCCTATTTATAACAAAGACGACCACTTAGGTGAAACCCAAAGTGGTGCTATTTTGTTAGAGCGAGATTAAGGCTGATAAAACCTTAATCTAAACCATTTAAGCCTTCTCGTGCAGCGCGATATAATGCCCCTAGAGTTGAATCAAATACCGATTTAATAAAACTGTAAGTCAGCTCTACGGCTTTACTAATAACTTTGCCAGCAAACACTAACATGTGCCCGAGTAAACCTAAGGTTTGTGTTGCAAATGAAGCTGACGCTTTGGCTATTTTATCAAGCGTTCGCGCGAGCATATCGTAAAAAGTTAAACCTGTACCTATGGCTGCTTGCGCCGCAACAGCACTGTAGTAGCCCGAATCTTTTAATAAGGTAACTAACGCAGCGCCAAGTTTATCTGCCCAATGTGAACTAAATGAAGCTTGATTTCTGTCTTCAAACTTCAAACGTACCGGCGTGCTTAAAAAGTGGTTTGCTTTTACAGTTAAATTACCCCAATCATTACTGTTTGCAGTATTAACATAGCCTGGCGTACCACTTAACTTGTGTGCTGCGCCTTTAAGGCCCTGACCATTATCAAGACGAATTTCTTGGCCATTGTAGGGCGCATGTGAAAATGGCCACAAAGGCACTTTTGTAACTGGATCAGCGCCGTGTGTACAGCGGTATATTTTATCAATACGAGAGGTGGCAGCCCGTGAAAAGTTATCAAGCCCCACTCTTGGTGAGCCGAACGTATATAATTTAACCGGCAACGAATACTCTGCTTTTATCCAATCGGCTGAAAGCGTAGCCAATGCCCCACCTAAACTATGACCAACAATGTGCACACAGCCGGTTATTTTGTCTCGAATGTTAGCCGCTACAAACTCTTGTAGTGCAGGTTTCATACTATAAAAGGTTTTATTAAACCCAGCATGTACCATACTGCCGTTAGAGCCACCGCTTAACCCAAAATGTGCATCTGTTAGACCATCTCTAAGTGAAGCCGTGCCGCGAATAGTGATCACTGAATCACCTTGATACAGCCCTTGGCCATGCCCTAGCAAACCAAACCCAGTACTTAAACCAAATAAATGAGAGAAAAACCCACCAGATATTCCTTGCACTGCTTCAGGGCTAACCCCAAAGTTAAAACTACCCCGTAGAGAAGGATGCAAAGAATTATTAAGTAACGTGGTACTTTTAATACTCTTTGCTTTATAAGCAAGCAAAGCAACCTGTACAGCTTGTGTAGGAGTTAAAGTATTCATAAAATTCCCTTTAAATGATTATGTTAAAAGTTACATTTTACATGCACCATATATGGTAAAAAAATGCTCTGGCGCTTCTTCTATAGGTATGTCGTATGTTTGTGGCTCTTCGGCAATATCACACTCTAAGTTAGCAAGTAAGTTTTTTAGGGTATCACTCCCCTCGTGCATAGACACGGTTGTGTACCAAAGCACAACGCCCTCAGGCGTGCCATTTTCTAAATAAACATGCTGAACCAGTGATTCATTATCAAACATGTTAGTAGGCTTACTCGTTTTTATAGATTTTTCTGTAAAGGTAAAAAAACCATTATCATCGGTTATTGCTTCATCTTTATATTCATCACCATAAGTGAGCGCACGTACAACCTTAGTATTTGCAACAGGCCGCCCTTTATCTAACAACTGCCCCTTCATCGGAGCCGATAAAATAAAATCCTGTTTATTAAAAAAACCAAACATATCTGCACAAGCCTGTGTTGTAGTAAAAATAATGATAATAGATACAACTACCAAAAAGTAAGCTTTAAAACGTGATAACAAAATATACAACTCCCTACTGTTAGCCTCAAAATACACGTGTCGTATTGCTATTTAATGACGTTTTAAACTCTTAACTATCAGCGTTAATGAAATTGCCATTTCAACTAAAATTTATTCTAATTGGGTACAAAGCGTACTGCAAGCATTTAGAGTAAAAAACAAGCAATAAATCATTCCCTAAAAAAACACTTCATAAACCAGCTTACATATAATGCTAAACCCAAGTCCCATCATTAATATATAGCCATACAAAATAGCAATAGCGCCACCCGATGCATCCCCTATTTTGTCTATTTCAATACATGTAGAACACACTATAAAAAAGATAAAAAAGTTAGCAATTAAGCCTAATATATAAGCTTCGCCAAATAGTGGTGAAATACCAACCAATATAGCACTTAGCATAATAAGTATACCTGAAAGCGCCTCCTTTAAAGAAAACTTGTACTCAATAATTTTGAGCACTAAGGTCACGACCATTAATGCTAAAAAATAAACCGTAGGTTTAAACTGGCTATACAAATAATCCACACTAAACATTTGGCTAATCGTCAATGATGGTTCTTTAACTGGGCTTAAATCTTCTGTTATCGCGCTTGAAGCGTCATCGGTAAAAAAATACGCAGCCGCAACAATAATTAACTTTATCATTCCAAAAAAGATAAAACTGGCGACCATAAACCCTATTGAATCGTCTCTGGTCAATCGCTTGCTTGCCTTACTTTCTACAATTTTAGCTAGCAATACACCCAATAAGCACACACTACCTAAATAAAGCAGCGCGACCCAAAACTGATCAAGATAAAAAACCGATAAGCCAGGGGCAATAAATAAAAACATTGAATCTTCATTATCTAACGAGCTTTTGGGCTTAACACTATATTTTGACTGTTTAAAAAGTGCTAAATAAACAAATAATGGCTGTAAAAACAGCATTAAAATGCAGGTATTTATAAGAGTCATTTATCATCCTTGATTACAGCCAACACACTGCGCCGAGAGTATTGGCAATTATGAAACTAATTAAAGGTTTATTTTTTGCAGGTAGGTTTTAAGCTTTAATAAGCCCGACTCAAGCTCAAACTTTTGTATTTTAGGGTTTTTAAACTTAAACCCGTTTGAAATGTGAGTATTAATCATCGTCGCCATGCCTTCAAAACCCGCAGGCGCAGTTGCGACTAAATCGCTCAATAATGGTTGAATAAGCTCTTGATGCTCTTCAATTTTGGTTGGATCCTCGTAAATATCGTATACAAGGTTGGTTAGTGTTTGTTGGTGGTGTTGTTCCATAATAATTCTATAGCGCCTTAAGTTTGGCGTTTATAGCTCCTTTTTATTTCAATTAAATCTGTCATGCGAATATCAAAGTATCAATTTTACTAAAATTGCATTTTATTGTTCTGAGTCAATAGATATTCCCGCTTCTCGCATTTGTTTTTTTAATATAGCTTCTTTATTTTCTTTATAATTACTTTCATCTAAAAAGCGTTTCTGTTTAGCTGCGTTTTCAAAATCACCTAACTTTGTATATATCAAATATAGAGCTTCATGGGTTCTGATTACTCTCATTTTCTCTTCTTCAATACCTTGGTTTTCATTTAAGTATTGATTATATAAAGCAATCGATTTATGTAAGTTTTTAGTAACAAAACGCCCAGACTCATATGCAAAAGCCAATGCTAAGATTCCATCAGGATCACCATTTTCAGCATGTAATTGAGCCTCCGTGATATAACGGCTTCCATCACTTGTATGTAAACCTATAACTTCTAGCGCCTGCCAACATCCCATTTCGTATGCTTTTTCGCACCATTTTTCAAGCTGTCTAGGCGCATACATCAGGCTTTTTTGGCATTGAAGTATCACGGTGTTTTTGGATAACTTAGGATCATTAATATCATGCTTTGGAAATAAAGTTCCAGCAAATGAGTCGAAACATAATATAAGTACAAAAAAAGTATAAATTAACTTTTTCACTACTATATACCTTTTACTATCGAGTTATTTTCAGGCAGGTGTACTTGATAAGATTTTACTGCAGTTTGAAATGGAAAACCTTCTCGTGAAAAATATTGCTTTTTAAGATTACCCTTTTCATCAGAATAACCCTCACAACTTCTTTGTGAGTAACAAGCAGTACCACCAATAAAGTCAATAAATCTAAGTTTTAGCGTGCCTTCCATTTTCACAAGTGTATCAAGACCTTCTTGATATTTAGTTGATCTAACAGCATGCCAACGATGCATAAAAGCAACAACGCGATTTTGATTAGTTTGATTTAAAATATTACTTATATTTTGAGCCCAAACCATATTTCTAATGGTGTGACTATTAAAACAATTACCTGCTAATGAATTATCATAATCACACGATTTATCAATAGACTCCATCTCATCCAAAGTCAAATCAAGTGCAATTATTTTTAAGCCTACTTCCCGAGCGGCTTTAACCAGTTCGCCATATGCTTTAGGAACTAAATAACCCCAAGCCCAATTATCATTAAAATATTGCTGAATTACATTAAACCCTTTACCTGTTCGTTGATAAAACTCTATTTTTTCTTGCATAGAACGAGGTAACATTTCAATTGCAAAATGGGTAAAACCAGCTGTTTTAAGTTGCCTAAGTGCTTTTATAGTTTCATATTTGTAGATTGCGGGATTGTGGCTTGATTCGCCTAGCATAACTAAACGCGCATTACCGGCCATTGTTCTGTAATTTACATCCATGTTTATTTTATTCATTACCTATCCTTGTTCTTTATTTAAATTTTCAAAACACCATTTATAAAATTCAATAGCGTCATTATTCTCAGAGCTGTAAGGAGCAACTGCATATTCATAGCTCATTGCAAATAAAAGCGCTTTTGCAGTGAAGTTACACACTTCACTTTTTGAATAACATTCCTTAACTCCACGCCATAATTTCATTGCGCGGCTAACATACTCATCGCCCTACTTTTATCTATGTTCCTTTGTATTTTAATTCAATAAGCAAAGCTATGCAGACTTACTTTTTCTTTCTCTTATTTCCTTTAGCTATCTCTTTTTCAACAGCGGCCCGAGCGTCTTTTATATCCTTAAAAAAGTTATATTGATATTTAATTAAGCCTTGGTATTTATTTCCTTTAATCAAATAAAAAGACAGCAGCATAAAGGCTATATTAGTAACTGTAGCTATATGATAACCACTTCCCTCTAAAATTATAAATGATGGTAAGCAAATCAAAGCTAAAAATAGAGCATAGTATTTCAATAACTTTGCACATAGAAAAGAGCCTTGACTAACTTTAAAGTTTAAAAGGCAAAACATAATTCCAACGGAAAACAAAATGCCCAACAGCCACTCAGGACTTGTATCAAAGTACTGTGTTAACAATGTCATGCCTGAATAAACAGTTCCTATAAGTAAGATAACCGTTACTAATAAGAACCTACGTAAAAGCTTCCATGGGGGAAATAATAAAAACACCTCTTCGTTTTTAAACACTAAAAACTTCCCAACACAAGCATAAAAGTATAAATATTAATACAGGGGCTACTTTAAAAAGCAGTTGAGGAAAATAGCTTGCCTGACCCCATGTAACAAAATACCTATCCTCTTTTGGTAATTCTGACACGACTCGCAGGTAAACAATCATATATGTTATTGAGCCAATCAGCCAAAGTGCTACACCACCTAATTGAGATAATGCAACAGAATATAGCGAAGCGGGAAATGGCAATAAAAACGAGATTACATATACAAGTGCATAAAATTCCACTTTATTTTTTTGCTTATCACTAAAAAACAAATCATTCCCTCTATATTAGCTCGCTTAGATAAGCGCATCGACTTACATATTTCATTACAACTTTAATCTTATAGTTATCTCTGCGTGTTGAGTGTGGTTACTCAAAACTGCGTAAACACATACATCAATACAAAACACCTTTCGAGCTTAAGCAACTTATCTTCAACTCAGCCTCTGCGATAATTGAGGTTGACCTGTAGAAAGCTCATCACCATACAAAATGCACGCCGAACGAAACGCTATATAAAGTGGTAGTACTTTGTTTACTAAACTGCAAAATCAGAATGGGTGTCTAGTCTATTCATTCAATGATTTATTCTTAATCAAAATTTCTTTTTTAGCTAACTCTATCAAATCAACAGCTCGTTCTTTATCATAAGCTAAAGGGCTGTGGTCAATAACATATTGTGCATGCTCATTTACTGCAAGCCAATTCTGCTGCGATTCATATAAGTTTGCTAACTTAAAGTGCGCAGCCGCAACTAACGAATTTGGCAATTCTGCATCTAATGCTAAAAATTCTTTGTAAAGGGAAATAGCATAATTAATATCTTGCTCCACAAACATACCACTGCCATATAACCAAGCTAAAGTTGAATAAGCTTTTGGCTCTTTTGCCGCAACCCGCTTTTTGGCCTCCTTTAATAATCGAGTTCCATCTCCATTATGAAGGCTTAGTGTAACCAGTGCCTTCCAGTATCCCATTTCATAAGCTTTTTCACACCACTCTTCGAGATACTCAGGCGCGTTAATTAAGCTTTTATGGCACTGCTCTGCGGCAGCTGATACAGTTAAATCAGGAGCGTTTATATCTATTGAATTATCCCATCGAGGCCCTGCGGCATTAATGGAAGGCGCTATAAGAATCAATATTAATAAAATTTTAGCCATATTATCATTTCCTTAAAATGGCTTTTTCAGGAATATGAACTGTGTAAGAAGGTAAAGACGAAGGTATATACGTTCCTTTCCTATAAAAATAAGTTTCCCTTAATGGTTTATCGACATCGCCCTCCCCCTTACAAACACCATTGTCAATACAGGTAGATCCACCGATGTACTCTATGATACTAATACGACTAACTTTTGAATTTAACATAATAGAGTCAATTCCAATATGCTTATTGCCAGCATGAAACGCATGGTACCTATGCATAAATGCAACAATTCGGGAGCCTTCTTCTAACTTTAAATTTTTATTTAAAATATCTGCCCACATATGGTTTCGTTCGATATGAGAGTCAGTACATGAACCGGTGTCTGCTTGCTCCCAATTACAACGCCCGTCAATCTCATCCATCATTTCAATAGGCATATCTAAAGGAACAATTTTCATCCCTAGAGAATTAGCCGCTTTTACTAACTCCCCATATCCTGTGCTTGAAGCATTAGTCCAATTCCATTTTGATTTGAAATGCTGTTTGATTACGTCAAATCCCTTACCAGTCCGCTGATAAAAGTCTATTTTGTCCTTTATTCTTGTAGGTAGCATTTCCATTGCAAAATGAGTGAAGCCAGCCGCCTTAAGCTGTTTTAAGGCCTTTATAGCCTCATATTTGTAAGATACTGGGTTATGGCTCGACTCGGCAATAATAACTAAACGCGCATTACCGGCCATTGTTCTGTAATTTACATCCGTGTTTATTTTATTCATTACCTATCCTTGTTTTTTATTTATGTGATTACAGCTACTTTATATGTGAGTAGAAACAATAATTAGAGGTTTTTAAATTTCAACCAATTGAAATAGGTTCCTTTCAATTCTTTATAGCTAATATTATTTATTATTTAAGTGGCTCAGAAGTTATCTGAGCCTTTAAAGCAATGTTAGTATCCAATACCCATGTAAGGAGATACTTTTACAGCTGCTATCACTACCTGATTTAGTTTTTCTAACATCCAATACAAAATTCGCTTAGCTTGCGCGTATGTATAATCAACAGCTATCACGCCAGGCTTCCCAACAAAGTTAAGAATATGCCCTAATAACCCCTGACAATCTTCAGCATATTTAGATGACATTTTAGATATTTCAACCAGACTACGAGCTAAAGCATCATAAATAGTTAGCGTTCCAGCAACCACACCTTGAGCAAGAATACTCGTGATTTTGCCACTCTCTCTTAGTAACGTTAGTAAAGCGCTCGTTATTTTTTCAGCCCAATGAGCATTAAAAGAAGCATGGTGGCGATTGTTGTATTTTAGACGTGTCATCGTTAAGTTAGATAAAGAGCCCTTTTCCATGCTCTTATAATCAGGATAACGAGATGCGGTATTGATATACCCAGGCGCATTTCCCGCCATTTTATGTGCAGCACCTGTAAGTGATACGCATGTGCTTATTCTGTACTCATTCCCTGCATGAACAAATGGCCAAACAGGAACCATAGGTACAGGATCACTTCGGTGTACTGCCCTATAAATTCCATTTAGGCTGGTTTCACTTTGAATAGCAAAAGGGTTATGACCAACTCTTGGAGAACCAAAAGTGTATAATTTTACAGGCACTTTATATTGCGCTTTAATCCAATTTGCTGCTAGCGTTGCTAATGCCCCACCAAGGCTATGGCCAACACAATGAACGGGGCGACCACCTACCTTACTCAATATAGCTTTTAACTGAGGTTTGATAGACTCAAAAGTACGGTTAAACCCAGCATGAACTGCTTTATAATTTGGCCCAACAGTTAAACCACAATGCAAATCCGTCAAAGTATCAGCAATGCCTGCTGTACCACGAAAAGTTAGTACAACTTCACCTTTATGAGCGCCCTCTTTAGAACCAATTCCAAAAAAGCCAAAACCCGTTGCATGATTTAACACGTGTTCAGCCACAGTACCTGAAATTCCAGTAAAAGCAGATTTTTTTGAATCAAACACAAAGTGCTTACTTATTATTCTACTCGGCTCTATGGTTGATGAGCTATTTGATACTGCTGTAATACTGTCATATGCAAATTCAGCTAATTGTGCCGCTACACTTGGCGATAAAATGTTCATGTAAAGTCCTTTTCTATTTAAAAATCTTTAAAGTAATCTTCGCTATCTTCTATCTCATAAATTTCAAAATCATGTTCCCATCTACAAATACTTGAACCATCAAACTCCAAATTTGGATTTTCATGATTAGGAAAAACAAAGTTTACTTCTGTAGAATCTAAATCAGCATTTAAACTGCTCAGCTTTTGTTTGTATTCACTAGGCTCACTTATTCCGCTTAGCTTTGAACCCCAAAGTTTGTATTTTTTATCAGCATATACAGCCGTAATAGTTTGATAAGTAACCTCATGAGAAAACATATCACCGGGTATTTTTGATTCAATAACGACTTCAGGTAAATAAAATGAACCATCAGGAGCTGTTATTACCTGATCTTCTTTTTCAACTTTATGTGCAAATTCCAGGGTGCGATTTATTAAAACACCTTCAACGGGATTACCGTTTAAAGTAATAATCCCTTTAACTTCAGAGCACATATGTACGTCATATTTTTTTATTAAACCAAACATAGTGATTTAAAACCTCCATATTAAAAATGCTTTAAGTGTGGAGCATCACACCATTATTTCAATTGTATTATTTGTTTCCGTGCTTTATAGCACGCAACAGGCAAAACCTGTTCCCACCGCTTTAATAAAAATGGATAACTTTTTTCTATTGCCTACCAATTAAAATAGGTATTTCCAAACTATTTATTAGGCTGAGTACTTATATCAAATTTAGCATTCTTTAAAATAGCGCCACCCCAGCATACATCAGTTAAAATAGCACCGGTAAAATCACAATCTGTAAAATTACCATGGCTTAAGTCAGCACCTGTAAGGTTGGACTTTCTAAATACAGTTCCTGTGAAATCTCCGTTTGATAAGTCGGCATTTGTTAAGTTCGCGTCATCAAAACAGGCATCAGCAGCCTCTACATAAGACATTGTTGCATCACTTAAATTACTGCCAACAAACGTTGAAGCCCAGAGGTTTGCGTAGTCAAATTCACATGAGGAGAAGTCAGATTCGTTACAGCTGCTCGCCGATAACTTGGCGTAGCTAAAGTCAGCATTGGGGCTAAAAACCTGATATAAAATACAATCAAAAAACGCCGTTTGATTGCAGCTTGCCCCTTCAAGGTTAGCGGCAGTAAAATCGGCATCTAAAAAGTAAGCTAAATCTAAGATACCACCACGTAATATAACGCGTTCACCTTTGAGCATTTCAGTCGAGGTTTCACTAATATCGCATTGCGTTAAATCAAGCCCTGAAATATCAACACCCTTTACGTTATCTTGTGCTCGTGAAACATCCAACTGCGCTAAGGCAGCCTCTTTAGACATAATTTAACCCACCAATGGTGCAGTTTTCGGCTTTAGTGCACTCTATATCACAATACTCAACGTCAACCTCCATCTCAGCAAACACCTTAGCTGGGCGTAAATGTGCCATGGCGGTTTGCCAATGTTCAATCTGCGCTTGTTCAGTTAACTCCCAAGGTGCTGTCGATAAATCAAGACGAATGCCGCCCCAGGATTGAAGCTCTGTTTGCGTTTTTGGTGTGCTGAGTAATAATTCTTGGCCAAACTGCTTAACGTAATGCGGGCCCAAATAAGTGCGCATTGCTAACCCCTTAGGGCCAACCTTAAAGTAGTCGACGGGCGCTAAGTAAGCGGCTTTACCCATCATTTCGATATGCTCGTCTCGTTCGCTTTCCCAAGGCTCATCAGGGTAAGGTCTAAAAACATGAACTGAGGCGATATCTGGTTTAAATACCTGTACTAATCGATCTGCAAACTCGAATAATGCTGGGTAATATTTACTGTTTAGTTTTGGATCAAATTCAAATTCTATATATTGTTTCGGCCCGACATCAATACTGCCAAAGTACTTTGCCGCTTTATTACGTTTTAAATAAATATCCGCATAACTCCCAAACTCTACCGTTTTTATTTTATCTAAAATATCATCGCGATTATAGGGTAGCTTGCCGCGCTCTTCTAAACCCCAAAATTGGGGGGCGAATTCAGGGTAGCTGTCAATTACATCTAACAGTTCAGTGAATAGCGCTTCATCATTAAGCGGGTTGCTACCCAACATAGAGAATTTTATGCGGAAAGCTTTAAAATCCATCATTATTATCCTTTTACTTTATTCCAACGTTGTTTATCAACATTCCACTTATGGGTAATAGTGTTATTACTGTTATCGTAATATAGCACTTCACTCTTATCATTTATTTTCATTGATGGTCGACAGGGTGGCACACCTTTGTCGCATGGCAAATCTGACGATATTGTCAGCACATGATCCTTATCAGGAAACGCCTTGCGTTGTTCTACTAATTGTTTTGTATTATATACGACAGGTTTGCTGTTTTCAGCCGTAAAATGTTTGTGCTCATGCACAATGGTATCGCCCAAACTGTCTGGTCGAGTTTTATAATCTAAAGAGTTACCACTGCGTTGTTGTACTTTGCCGCCACTAGCTACTGCATTGTTATTATCAACTAGCGACTCTCCTTTATGCTTTGATAACGCTTCACGAGCTGCTTTTTCATTTTGTTGACCGAGCGCTCTATTTTTCTTAGCGGTTTCGTTTGATTTACTCCAGTCTCCACGTGTTTTTGGTGGTAACTCGCGATTGTGCCTACTTACAACATTACGCTTAAATCGTGCATCATCTGCGGTATCTTGAGGTGTATCTATCGCAGCTCTGAAGTGCTCTCGTTGCTTTTTAGTTAAGTTATCACTACCGAGGGCTGATTTATCTTGTAAATTAACCATATCATCAGCTGTATTTTGTTTAATGTGATTAACCATTTCATCTGCTGTATAAGGAGATGCATCCTCTGGGAGTTGAGACAGTTTAATTAGCTTTTCTTTTAGTTCTGGCGAAATAGCTGAATTAGCATCAAGCGCTGCTTTTACCTTTGCTTGCCCTTCTTTACACAACAAACCCATTGGATCTACCCAATTCACCGGATTTGGCACATATTGATAGTGGTTTATGCCACCAACAAGCCCTATCGGATCTTGATTTATAAAACGCTGTTGTTTGGGGCTGTAATAGCGGTAACGGTTGTAGTGCAGGCCGCTTTCCTCGTCTAAATATTGCCCTTGAAAACGAATTGGCTGAGTGAAGGTGTCTTTTTTATTTGACTCAGGCTCGGCTTCTGATTCTTCATAGCCATACACATCCGCTTGGTTTTCCCATACTACTTCTGCTTTGCTGTTGGTAACAAAACGTGGGGTATTCAGTTGGTCTAGGTGGTAGTAGTACACCTCACCTTGTTTAATCAGTGCGACTGGGTGAAATTGATTTGGCAGGTTGATGTACCAAGTATATTCACCGTGTTGGTATTCGCCGATTAACTGATCGTTATCCCAAATGTAGTCAATTTTACCGTGTTCGGTGTGCTTGGCAATACGACGCCCGAGTGGGTCGTAGTCGTATTGAGTAAGCGTGCCGTTATTATTAAAACAACTTAGCTGATTAAATGCGTTATATTCACGGCGGGTTTTTATGCCTTTACCGGTTTCGCGTATTTGGTTACCGAACTCATCATAATGAAAGTCGCTGTCGCCAAAGTGGGTTAAACGGTCTGCATCAGTGATGCCTGTAATAACCCCATCGTCTTCGCTTAGCTCACTAGCAGCCGTTGCTGTACTTGAATCACTGTACTCACTATGAATTACATTACGTGTGCTTTCTGACTGATTACTTTCAACCTTATTGATGGCATCGCTATCATCATTGTGCTGAGTAGTTTGTTGTTCGGCTAACTCGTTATTTTGAATTTTTGATTGGCTAACTGGGTTACCAAAACTATCCCACTGGTATTGGGTAGTTTTTGTGTTCTCAGAACTTACTAGATTTTGCTGAATTAACTGGCCTAGGCTGTTGTACTCAAAATTAATGTTATGGCTACTAACCCCTTCCTCTTTACGCGCAATCAGCTGGTTTACGCTGTCGTAATTGTACGTACAGGTATCAAATAGTGCTTGCGCAGGATGGGTTAACTGTTGCTGCGTTAAGCGGTTAAATACATCAAATTGTTGGGTAAGGGTTACGTCATTACCAAACTTTTGCGTTTGAATATTACCTTGACTGTCATAGCTAAGCGCTGCAAGTTCAACAGCCGTGCTATTGGCTTGCTGAAAGTGAATGCCACTCAATTGACCAAATTTATTGTAGCTATATTTAAGCGTACTTAAATCTGGCAAGGTCAGTGACTGCCTTCTGCCGTAGTCATCGTAACTGTATTTTAGGGTATGCGCTTGTTGCTGATTATGTACTTGCTCAGCACGCAGTAACCGCCCGCCTTTATCAAACTGCTGCTTTAAGGTTGATTGTGCATTATGTGCACGGGTAATTTTACCTTGCAGGTTATAGTTGTAGTAATTGGCATTATTAACGATGTGAGTATCGGTTGCTAAACTTGCATGCTGCGCAATCACGCGGCCTAATTTATCACGCTCTATTTTTACATGGCGTTTATCACTTTGTGTAACCGAGGTTAGGCGATTGCAAGCATCGTATTTATATTGCTGTAACGTACCATCAAACCCAGTAACTTGCGTTGGGTTTTCGTTAGCGTCATAGCTTATGCGGTATACATGGCCGTCGCTACGTTCGATAGCGGTTAGGTTGCGCTCTTTATCGTAAGTTAAATGCAGTGCACTGCCATCGGGCTGAATAACACAATGTGGCTGGCTTAGCCCTTCAAAGTGCTGCTCGGTGGTATCACCCTTACTGTTTTGCGAGCTAATTAACCGCCCTGCATCATCGTAACTAAAGTGTTGATGCTGTTTGTTTTCAGGGTCTTTTTCGTCAAAGGCAATAGTTTGCGCAAGCTGGCCGTGCTCATTGTATTTATATTGAGTCAACAAACCTGCGTTATTAATGGTGGCATTTACACGGCCTAAACTGTCGTAGCTATAACGAATAAGCTCATCGTTATGGTGCTTGGCTAAAAGCTCGCCTTGCTCGTTCCATACAAATTTAGTGACTTGACCATCTTTATTTATGTGTTGGGTTAGCTGGCCAAATTTGTCATAGCTGTAAAGTACGGTGCGACCGTCGCCAAAGGTTTCACTTTGCAGCAAACCCGCCACGCTATATTTACGTGTTATTGTTTGACCATCAGGCAAGGTGGTTAATACACGCTGACCCAATTGGTTGTAAGCAAATTTAGTGACACTGCCATCTGGCTGCGTTATTGATTCTAACTGGCCATAAGGGGTATAACTGTATTTTATTTCACTGCTATCTGGCTTTATTTCAGTAACTTTTTGGCCTTGCGCGTTATAACCGTATTGCCACACATTACCATTAGGGTCGGTGTGCTTAACTAACTTACCTTGCGCGTTATGTACAAAGTATTCTTTATGCCCACGCGAGTCTATACAGGTTGTTTCACCAGCGTCTAAATTATATTCAAACTGATACGTATAGGTGTTGTTATCACCCCATTGTTTTATACATTTAGCACTCGATGAGTAACTGTCCCATTCAAAGTGATGGCTAAAACCACTGGCACGAGTACGCTTAGTTAATAAGTTAGCGGCGTTATAGCCATAATGCTCTGTTTCACCCTGCTGATTGGTCGCGCGAACGAGGTTTTTGTTTTCATCATAGTCATATTGTGCAAGTAACGGTGTAAGTAATACTGGCTTGTTGTTATCACCTGTACGATAAGCTGAAATGTTTGCCAGCAACCCTTGCGGGTTATATTTTAAAATACAGCCACGCGCTTTATTTACTTCAACGCGATGCAAGCGCTCTTTAGCATCGTAATAAAAACCAATACTTTGGCCTTTTTCGTTAATAACTTTTTCGAGCAACCATGAGTTTTCGCCAGCTTTAAACGTAAGATGCTGATCATCCGGCGTTACCAATACTTGCTTACCATTAATTTGGTAATGCAAAGCCAAATTACTACTTAACTGATAGCTCGATTGCCCCGGTTTTACTTTTTCAAAGCGGTGTTTAGCGCCATGCTCATCTTGGTACTCTAACCAGTAGGTGCCTTTTTGTTTTGGGCCTACTTTAGGTGGCGGTAAATAGTGCTCAGTTAGCTGCACCATAAAGTCATGTCGCCAACCATTCCCCATTACACTGCATACATCCGCATGCGATGAACGGTATAGGCGTCGCCAAATTAATTGTTTACTCCCTGCTAAGGTGAAATCAATAAGCGGCAGTATTTCTTCACCCGAAAGCATAGAAACCGGATCAGAGCGGCACTCTTGCTTGGTGATAGGTTCTTCACTTGGGGTATTATTACTTGCACCGCCACTGTTTTTAGCCGGCGCTTGAGAGGCACTTTTACCTGAGGCTGTTGAACTGCTCTTACTACTTGGCTTTTTACCTGCTGCGCCGCTATTGGTGTTATCGCTTACTTGAATAGCCGACTTAGCTTTTTGGTGATAACAACTAATTTTATCTGCAACCAAAGCTTGGGTTAATACACTCGCGGTTTCACGTGCTGACGCACCGCGCGAACAGCTCACTCCTGCAAGGTTAAGCAAGTTAATAACGTCTAAACGTTTAGCTGCGTCGCTAGTAAGCGCACTGCCTATTTGCGCAATTTGATTTTTGGCACTTTCCGGCGTGTTAGCTGCTACAGCAACAAAGCCCGACGGCGCAGAACTTTTACCAGCGACGAGGCAAATTGGGTAACTTATTCCTTGTAAAACAACGGTATTACTTTGCATTAGCTGTCTACTTCCTCACTTATCCATAAGTATGATGCTGCACCTTGATGCTTAGCTTGCTCTTGGGAGAGCATTAATGCATAACTAAAATGCTCAACAATTGCAGGGCTTGTGGTTAATTGGTACAAATTAACTAACCCTTCTAGTGCACCTATTTTCCCTAATTTATAATTGGGTAGTTCGTAATATGTGTGCTCATCAATTAAGCTAGTAAGTAGCTGTAAATTGTTTAGCCAACTATCATCATCTACCCCATTTCCTGGTGCAAAAATTAGATCAATCTTATTCTCTGTTTGTTCAGCTAATCGCGTAAGCATACCTGCTAGCTGATTATGTTTGCTAAAATCAATAGATGCTGCAATCTCATGGCTTACCTGCGACCACCCGCAAGGCACCATTTCAACTACAGCCAACGCACCACCTACACCTTGATAAGCAAACTGTTGCTGTTTATTTGCTTTAAAAGTTGCATCTAAAGCAATTACATTAAATTTTTGCCATTTTTTTTCACCAGCCAAAGCTATAGCAGAGTGTGCACCTGTTGTTCCATGAAAAATCAGCTCACTGCTATGATCGGGATATAACTGTTGTAAGCTTTGAGCTAATAACTGTTTGAGCTCATCTTGAAATGATAATGCCGGTAGTAACCAAATCATCGGCAATGTGCTGTCTGTAACTTCTGCCATTAATTCTTTAGATTTAATTATGCAATCGTAAACACAGGCATCCCAAGACTGCCATTGCAGTTCATTAAAAACAGCACTGTTATCGTCAAATAATAATGCATCTACGCTGCTAATATTTGGGGCAGAAAAGCATACCATCTCTATTGAAAATGCACTCATGATGTCACCTCGTCCTGAGCTTTATTGGCAGCGAGGTGTTGATAATAGCGATATAAGTTAAAAACCCCTTGGCTATAGCTATCCATGGCTGATAAATAAATGGCATTAGGCACTTCATCAAGAGGGTGTCCTGCAATCAATCGTAAACTCGACATGGCGGTTTCATATTTAGGCCAGTTATGTTTTAACTGCTGCTGAAAATTTATTAACGAGCTTTCATCGCCTTGCCAAGCAAGTCGTTGAATATCGTATTCCACTAGCTGATCGAGTTTATCACCTAACATGCGCCTTATTAGCGCAATAATTAACGCAGGTTGCTCTACCTGTTGTAATAAAGAATTGGCTAAAACAATCAGTTTTACAAAACCGCTTTGTAATAAAATATGCAATGTTTGATCAACCGATAAGGTATTACTTGCATGATTGCTTAAGCTATTTACTTGCTCAAAATTTAATGACAACAAAAATAACGACATTAAGGGTGATAGATGGGCTTGCTCAGTTAGTGCATCAAAAATAGCCGTTAATATCTGTGGCTCGTGGTGCTGCGCAAGGCTGGTAATTTGATTTATAGTTGCCAGGGTTTGCGGGGGAATTTCATCATCAGCACTGTAAGCAAAAAACAAGGTGTTTAAATTTAATAGCCGAATTAAGTTAAAGCTATGCTGTTGAATAACCACTTTATTTATAATGACTTTAAAAAAAGCACTCAGTGCTGGCTGATTAAGCAATTCATTTATAAATATAATATTTTTATTTTGTGGCAAGTTAGCCATGACTTCAATACATGCTTGGGCAACTAATTCATCGTTTTTGGTATTAGTTATTATTTCGACTAGTTGTTCAGTGGTGGGTAATTCAAAATTATTTTTTTGATTTTTGTTTTTTGCGTTTACCCAACAGTTTTCTAATAGGGTTTTTCTTAAATAGCGAACATGACCTACACACGTATACGGGCACAATTGAGCGTTACTAATTTGTAGTAATTGTGTTTTATGATCACTTAAATAGGTCGCTAGCAAAGTTAACCACCAATTAAAACAGTTGGGTTGCCCACAACGATTTTTCCGCCGTGGCCACTATCATCGCCCATTCTGGCGGCGGGTTTGCCATTAATTTTAACGCTCCCCGAACCTGTTTTTACGCTATCTGGCGGGCCTATACACACTATCATGTCGCCTTTGCGCGCCGCGGGCATGCCACCTATTAACACATTGCCAGAGCCAGCAACTATAGGTCCACCCACATGTGGCACTTTAGCGGTCACTTTAGGGCATACATGCATATGACCAATTGTAGCAGCGGGTTTACCCATTTTGACTCCTTGTCGTATCTTTGCTTGTTTATGAAATACTATTCATACAGTGGAATAACTAGTAGCTTGTTAGTCGTCACTAATAGCGAAATTTCTTCAATTAGCTCATCTTTACTGTGATCAGCAAGTGCCACAGTGCTTTGAGTTGCATATTGATATAAATTTGAAATTACATTTTCACTATTAAGTGAATCACTTAAATGAATAAAAAACTGCTGTGCATAATAGCCATTCATTGCTTTTAAATGACTTAACGCAGGGCTTAGTAATGGATCATCTGGCCTATTTATTGGTAAACACACTAAATGCGGTAAACCATAACGGCAGTAAACAACGTGCCCGTTATTTGCAATGCCGTTTCTAAACCCTGATTGAAAGTTATTGACTATTTCCATCATTAATTTAACTTAATTACACCAGCAGATAAGGTAATGGCACTGCCATCTACTTTTACATTACTGCCTTTAATATCAATGTTTGTGCCTTCAATAGTGATATTGCCACTACTGCTCATTTTAATTTGCGCAGAGCCTGTTTTTATCACTATTTCGTCACCCGCTTCAATATTAAGTGTTTTACCTACTTTTAAGGTGTCGTTTTCACCCATTTCCGCAATACGGTTTTTTGTAACGTTAAGATTGTCGTTATTAAGAATTTCAACATTACGATCGTTATCTATTTTTTCGTTTTGATCGTTTTTAACGTAAAGCTGTTTATCTTTTTCGGCTTGCATATACACAAGCTCGCTGCCTTTTTTATCCTCAAAGCGCAGCTCATTGAAATTATCTGCTCCACCTTCTTTAGTTGAGCGAGTTTTAATACCGCTTTGCGTTTTTTCGCCCGGTAAAGCGTACGGAGGCATTAAGTCTGCGTTATAAACAGCACCACTTATAATAGGTTGATCTGGGTCGCCATTAATAAAATCAACCAAAACTTCTTGTCCTACGCGAGGGAAGAAAAATGCGCCCCACTTTTTGCCGGCCCAGTTTTGTGCAACTCGGATCCAACATGAACTTTTAGAATCTTTTTTACCTTCACGATCCCAATCAAATTGCACCTTTACGCGGCCATATTGGTCAATCATAATTTCATCGGCGCTATCACCCGTTACTATAGCTGTTTGTACGCCATTGATAACCGGTTTCTTTTTGCTCACTTGCGCTCTGTATGGAATGTCTTTTGGCACACATTCAAAGTGGTTAGAATACACTTCATCACTTGATGATTGTAAAGCGCCTGATTGGTTTGGTACTACAATCGAAGTCATCATGGAGGTAATAGCAAAGGTTTTACCTTCAAGGCGTGGGTCTTCATGTTTTTTGAAACTAAACAGTTTACCAACAGAAAATGAGCGGCAGTCACTGCGCCCGCTTGAGAGCTTCATGTCTCTTTGTAGTGACTCTAATTGTACAGATGCCAAATTAGCTGCGCGAGGATGACACTCTGCTTCTGCTGTATATTCAAAAATTTCTGATACCGATTGCGTAGGTAACTCGGCATTTGCTTGCTCTGCATCAGGGTAACGCGACGGCTGTTTAAAATCGTAGCCTAAACGCTTAAAGCTGCCTGGCGCTAAGCTTAATCCGCCTTGCCAACGCGAAACATGAGATTCGCTTAAATGGCCAGTTGAATGAACAACTTTAGCCTCACCACATGTTTCATAGGCAGTGATATCATCTGCCAAAACTAATGTATGGTTGCTTTTTGTATGCTCAAAGAAGTAAAAAATACCTTCGCTTTGTAATAAGCGTTGGATAAAGTCAAAATCTGACTCTTGATATTGCACACAGTATTCGTATTTGGGGTAGGTTTTACTGGTTTTGTCTGAAAAAGCCACATTGTGTTGGCCAAACAAATCAGCAAATATATCTTTTATTGTTTTCTTTTGGAAAATGCGGCTATTCTTGCGATTACGCATAGAAGCGGCAAAAGGCACAATGGTAGCTTGATAATCAATGTAATTTTTTTGTTCATCAACGTCCGCAGTACGACTGCCGTTAGAAACAAGCTGACTCACAATACCGTGATAATAACGCTCTCCCCCACCTTCGGCATTTTTTACCTTTATCGATACCGGCTTGCCAACCAGATCTTCATGTGCAATTTGTTGGCCTATGGTGTACATATTGACCGACATAACAAACAAATCTGACATGGCTTCTTGTGCAACGAAGCGCGTTAAATAAAGGGCGTCTTTACCAACAGGGGTACTAATTTGAATTACGTTTTTATCTTGTGTTGCTTTTTGCATTCCTTGCTTTTCCCATCCTGAAGATCAAAAAAAGCTCTGAGCATAAGCCCAGAGCTACAATCGGGTAACAAATATTACATTTGTTGACCTTTAACACCGCTGTAACCATATACTAGTGGTGCAGTGATGTTGTTTTGATCGTCAGTAGGTGTAACAGTCATCATCATTTCAGTGTAGCTGATAGTGATTGTTTCAATTGGACGGTCGTTTTGAACAGATACTGAGTAGCTAGAGATCATGGCATCTGTAAGTTCGATTTTCATGATTTCTTCAACTTTATCACCTTGTTTAGTGATATGAAAAACAGCAGGTAGACCTTTACCAATAGTTGCTTCTTTGAAAAGATCCGGAGATGCTTTATCTTGAAGCTTAGTAATAGTCACGTCGCCTAGACGAGTAGAGCTAGATTCACGATCCATCGCTGTACCAGTCGCTGAGCTAATTTCACGGCTAACGTTCCAATCTAAAGATAAAACTGTAATTAAATCTTTGAAAGACTCGGCAGTAGTTTCGCCTTTGATTGAACCGTATTTTAAATATGTATTTGCTTGCATTTGATAATGCTCCTTTTTATTAAACAATATTATCCATTATGTGGATTCGTTTACTTTGGTTACCCAAAATTCCTTGAAATCATTATCTCTAAAACAGCAATGAAAAGGTCTTCAGAATTCCTTTCCCTAGATGAAGACAATGTCTCAAAAATTCCATGTTTCTATATAAGACACACGAATTATAATGCTCTAAAACTAAAGAAACAACCATAAAAACAGGTTATTTTAAATTAACTTTAGTTAGCTCAATATCAAACTCATTATCTTTAATTAACAATGAGATAGATGTCACTTTTTCACCATCAACCATGCTCGAAAGCAAAATTTCAGACAATAGTGGTAGTACTTTATTCTGTAATATGGTGTGAATATTTCTTGCACCCGAACCAGCATTTTGACAATTAGCAATAATGTGCTCAATCACGTCATCGTTATACGTTAATTGCGCATCATAATGCTTTTTAACACGCTTAATGATTTTGCTAATTTGCAGCGCTGCAATTTGGGTCAGAATTTCATCACTTAACGGAATGTAAGGAATAACATTAATGCGCCCTAAAAATGCGGGTTTAAATGCGCCTAATAAATCATCTTGTAATGCTTTTAATAAACCTTTAATACTCGGCTTACTTTCTTCATCTTCAAATAAACTCATTGTGGTATCAGTACCCACATTTGAGGTCATAATAATGATGGTGTTTTTAAAGTCGATATCGCGACCTTCGCCGTCCTTAATCGTACCTTTATCGAATACTTGATAGAAAATATCTTGCACGCCTGGATGGGCTTTTTCCATTTCATCAAGTAGCACCACACTGTATGGTTTTCTTCTTACTGCTTCGGTTAAAATACCGCCTTCGCCATAACCAACATAACCCGGAGGTGAGCCAAGAAGTAATGACACTTTATGCTCTTCTTTAAACTCAGACATATTAATAACTGTTACGTTATCTTCACTGCCATATACTTCTTGAGCTAGTGAAAGCGCGGTCTCTGTTTTACCAACACCGCTTGGGCCTGCCAGCATAAATATACCATTAGGACGACTCTCGTCTGCTAGCTGAGCACGGGAGGTTTGTACCACTTTAGCCATAAGTTCAAGCGCATGATCTTGGCCAACTACGCGTTGTTTCATTTGCTCAGCTAAATTTAAAATGCCATGAATTTCATCTTCATGCATTTTACCAACAGGAATACCAGTCCAATCAGAAATAACCTGTGCAATCAACTCTTCATCAACTTGCCAATGCACCATATTATGTTCGTACGAGGCTAACTTAAGCTTGCTTTCTTTTAACTGCTCAAGTACTTCAGCAGAAGAGTCAGCATCGTTGGTGTTAATCGATTCTAGCGCTTGGTTTAACTCGGCAACTATATCCTTCTCAACATTGAACTGCTCATTTAATGGTTCCAGTTGCTGTTCAATCTCAACTAGTTCAGATTTAAGCGTTGATAATTGTTCACTGTGATCTAAACCAGTTTTTTGCTCACGATTTAGCATTAAAACTTGCGCTTCAATTTCACTAAGCCTGTTAATTAACTGCTCAATCGCATTAGGTGTCGATGCTTGACTCATAGCAACACGAGCACATGCCGTATCTAACAATGCAACGGCTTTATCAGGAAGTTGTCTCGCAGTAATGTATCTGTGCGATAGATGCACTGCACTTTCAAGTGCTTGCTCTGAAATAAACACTTTATGATGTTTTTCCATCACAGGGACTAAACCACGTAGCATAGCAACCGCTTTTTCTGGTGTTGGCTCTTCAACTTTAACCACTTGGAAGCGACGTGTTAGTGCAGCATCTTTTTCAAAAAACTTTTTATATTCAGCCCACGTTGTTGCTGCAATAGTGCGTAACTCCCCTCTTGCTAGAGCAGGCTTAAGTAAGTTGGCAGCATCATTTTGACCCGCTTGTCCGCCACTACCAATCATAGTGTGAGCTTCATCTATAAAAAGAATCACAGGATCAACAGCGTTTTTAACTTCATTAATTAGCGACTTCAAACGATTTTCAAATTCACCTTTCATGCCCGCACCCGCTTGCAGCAAAGCCAAATCTAGGCTGTGCAACTTAACGTTTTGTAATACTGCAGGTACGTCTTTTTGAGCGATTCTTAGGGCAAGTCCTTCAACGACAGCGGTTTTACCTACACCCGCTTCACCCGTTAATATTGGATTGTTTTGACGACGTCTAGTTAAAATATCTACCATCTGACGTATTTCGAAATCACGGCCTAAAATTGGGTCTATTTTTCCTGCTTTTGCTTGAGCGGTTAAATCTACGGTAAATTGATCTAAGCTTGGTGTTTTAGATGAACCATTTGCAGGTGTTGTAGCACTTGCAGTGGTAGTATTACGTTCTTGCGATTGGGCAACAATTTCAGGCCATGCATGTAGTAGTTGTCCAGGTTCTATATTATTGAAAAGCTTGCTACAACGCGTTACTAAACTAGACAAGGTATCGTCTTTTGTGAGCGTGTAAATAACGTAAGCACTTCGAATTTGCTCATCAGTAAATTCTATACTGGTGCTTAACCATGACTGTCTAAGTAAAGTAGTAACATGTACCGACAGACTAGGCGACGAATCACTGCCCGTTTTAAATGACTCTAATGATTGATTTAAATCTTGCTTTACCTGATCAATATCAATATCGAAAGCACCGAATATGAGTCTAACATCGTCTAGTTGCTGCTCAATCATAGCTAACAGCCAATGCTCTAATTCAACCGTAAAATGGCTGCGGCTATTACAAATTGCGACCGCTGCTTCTAAGCTCTTTCTACAATCTGGGCTTAGTTTCTCAACTAATTTGTTTAATGTCATCGTTGACATACACTGTTCCTTTTAATTTTAATTATCCTTTAAACGATAACTTAGTAGGGTTAAATTTAGGGGTGTCTTTACTCGCCATTAAAAAGCTATTTGCGCCTAGTTGGCATTCACTTTTTGACAGCTGCACCGCATCAAGTTGTTGAAAATCTGACTCAATAACAAGTCGAAATGAAATAGCATTGCCGGCATAGTCTTTGACAATTTTTTTAGCTAATTCAAATAACTTGCCTTTAGGTAACAAGGATTTTGCTTTATCAAAATCGCGGGTACTGATATGGATCTCGATATTAGAAGAAATATCCCATATCTTTCTACCAATTACCGTATCAACACCTAAGCGGGCATGTTGTCCCTCATAAAGGCGTTCACTTGCTAAACATGTTTGCTCTTGTGGCTTCAAATCGTGCCACTTACCTATCATTTGTTTAATGACGACATCACAGCCAAGATATGAGCTCAGTACACTTTTTAAGTCAAAAGCATTGCGAATTTTTCGGCTATAAAGGCCTGAAAAGTGCAACTGATGTTCATCATAACCGCCGCTTAAAAGCCCTAATATTTGCGTGTATGGGTCTTTGTTTTTATCTTTATTTATATGATTTAAAGACGGTTTATATTTTTTCCACGCTCGATAATATAAAGACACCAAACGGTGATTAAACATGTCGTAAAAGTCGCGCATAGTTGTATCTTTATAGCGAAGACGCTGCATCACTAGTTCGCTATAAAATTGAGGTAAAGCGCCCGAGCAACCTGTTAGTCCCATAAAAGAGATCTGCATGTTGACTTTATGTAAGCCATCCTCAAAGCTTGCTTGTTCTAATTTTGTGATAGCGTTACCTGGGTAACCAAATTTTTGAGTTGCGGTAAACTTAATTAACTCTTGCTTTGGACTACTGTCATACCCTACGTAGCGATACTCCAAGCCATGCTTTTTCAGCTGGTTTTCTATAATGAAAACTGCTTTATAAAAGTCAACTTGTGACGCTTGAGAAATAATATGTTGGATCATATTAACGGGCTTTCCCCAACTCGCGCAGGCCATTGGTAATACACTTGCTCTTGTTCTTTTAGCCTTAAACTAACGCGAGTAAAGCTATTAATTGCTGCAAATTGCGCAAAGAAATGATCGAGGATAGAGGCAAAGAAAAACATGCCACTACCTGAAAAGTCATCATTGGCGAAGGTAATTTCAATTTCACTTCCCGTTGCAAAGCTTACTCGCCCTTTTTGCACAACACGAGCCGTTGCGGGTTCTACAACCACACGGTAAATATTATCAATAAGGCCTTTTGTTTGCGGAGATGCTCTAAAGTCATAAAGGCGTAGCACTTCTTTAAGCTTATTACATGCATCATCTCCACTAAACGCGTCGAGCGTTAAATGATTAACTAATTGCCAACGAGTTGCATCGGCTAATATCGGTCTAACTGCATGAGTAAATGGAATTAAACATCTAATTTTTTTAATTACATCGCCGCGCTCTGGCATTAATAAGCCTAGCTCATCGTCTCCAAAAGGCATGCTCGCAGGGAGGTTTCGATTACTGCAATTAGCACGTACGGTTAGGACCGTGTTCCCTTCAGCATAATCCATAGCGCTATTTTCAAATCGTGCATCTACCAATGATAGAAACGATTCGGTGCCTGACTCAACATAACCCCCTGCCCATGAGGCAGTTTCTCTGCGGATATGCCAAAACAAATCATCATGGCCTTGGTATCGTGGATGCGTTTGTCCATAAAACGGACAAACTATTTGTTTATTTCCCTTATGGTCAAAGGCAATTACTTCTGAAATACCAATTACTTCTGAAATCTCAGAGTCCATATAACGCGGCGTTAATTGGTATTCGTATTCGCTCAGCTCAGGGCGAATAGGTTCTAATTCTTGTTCAAACATATTAATTATGGGCGTACACCCCATCAAGAACATGTCTTTGTCTACTTGCTTTTCAAGCTCTGAAGATTCAGCATCAAGATAAATATACACTGTGCATTTATTAGAATTTTTAGGCAACGATGAGTGAATATTTTCAAGTTCAAAAAAACGAAACTTTTCAGGAAAGGTAAAGTTTTCGACGAGTAAGCGATAGCCGGCACTTGATCGCTGTGAATACGGTACAACCGCTTCATTTGCATCAAAGCCAACCGCTTTAAGTTGAGTTTTAGAAAGGTACTTTATACCCTCATCACCATTATCAAAAGCAATGCCAATAGCGTGCTTAAACAATAATTCATACACTTTAAGCGTATGATGCCATTGGCCATTTATAAATAATCGTAATTTTTCCAGCCCAGTTTCAGCCAGTGATACACCCGGGTATTCACCGGTTAGCTCAAGTTTGAAAATTGACTTTGCTTTCTCATGCCAACGTGGTTTTGGTGCCACAAAAGGACTGTTATCAAATTGCGCACTGGTAATTTCAACAGGCCATAAGTAAGTTTCATAACAGGTTTGAAACTTACATTGCTTCATTGACTCAACATTGGTTTCAACTTCACTCGCTCTTGGAATGACTACTCCCGTGGTTGAGAGGTTTTCAGCCTCTAATTTAACCACCGACATTGAAGGAATAGGCGCTTGATAGTCAGGTAACATTTGCCCTAATAAAGCATCAGTAAGCTCAGGAAAGCTATCATCTAACTTTTGCCTAATATTAGCCGTTAAAAATGCGAACGATTCAATTAATCTAGATACATGAGGGTCTTCAATATGATCATCGCTTAGCTTTAATCGCCCTGCAACTTTAGGGTATTTTTCAGAGAAGTCTTTACCCATATGACGAACAAACGCCAATTCACGATTGTAATATTTTAATAATTCATCGTTCATAAAGAAGCCTCAATAATCTTCATCCCTAAGTTCACAGGCTCAACTTCAGAGTCAAAGCTAATAAACTCAGGCTCTGGATCTGCATATAGTAAAGCGTTTATTCGCAAGTTTAATACTCTATTTACGGGTACTTCATCGTCAGTAAATACCTCAACTTCAATGAACCTAGGTTCAAATTTCAAAATTGTATTTCTAACAGTTTCACATAGCAGTGCCCGCCCTTCGTGAGAGCTCACCGACATACTCGAAAAGTCAGGTAAACCATACGATAAGCAGGATGTTGCTAACTCTGCATATTGTGCTGGCCACGTGTGCCATTGAATTCGCGCATTTAGCAGCGCTTCTATGTCTCTGCGTACATTTTTTCTCAGCTCACTAATGCTGATCCCCTCAGTACGAGATGGGGCATCCTGAAAGTCTGGCTCATCGTCAATGAGCCTATCTAAAATGGATGCTTGAAGCTGCTGCTTATGCTCTATCATAATTATTTACTATGCTTACTCAGCTGTTTCTAGGACGTTTATTTTAAGGTTTGGAACAGTGATGGCTTCATCGTTAACAAACAACATTTTCATTCCTTTACCTATAATAAATTCGTCTTGAAGTTCTTCCCAATCAGATACTTGGCCTAGCTTTTCTAGATCTGTATTTGATTTTGCGTAAACTAGTGGCAAGTGAGCCGTACCTGATGGGCCGTCTTTAATAGTAATTTCAACGCGTAACCAAATACCCTCTAATAATGACGTTACAGGTTCTACTTTTAATGTTTCAATTTCATTAAAGTTAGCCAGGTAAAACTCGCCATTCGTGCCTAGCACTTCTAAATAAGGACTTAAGCTATCATCTAAATCTCGAATTGCTGATTGCTCGTCTTCAACACTCTCCAAGCGAAGCGCTTCCATTTGTTGTGCAAGACTGGCTGCTTCAGATGTTTCACCTTCGAGCAAAGCAACATGCATTTTTAAAAACAAGGTATCTAGCTCATTGGCTTCATGAAAAAGTTTAGGAATCCCCTTACCTTGATAAAAATCTACGCGCGATTGCTGGGCACGAATTAAATGTCTAAGGTTAACTGCACCTACAGCAAACTCTGGGTTCTTTTGCACCATAAAGTCGAGTTGTTTGTCTGCTTTTTCAAGCTCGCCATTAATGCAAAGTAATTCAGAATAAATACTTCTAATGTCAAAATTTAAAGGCTCATCTTGCAACTCGGTAGCGCAGCATAATAAAGCATCAGCAAGTTTTCCCTCGCGAATTAAACTGTGTATTTTTTTCATGATTATTCCTTTATTTTATGATGAGGACTGAGCTCTGTTATTAACTTAATACTCGAGACCATTTGGTCTAACTGAAAGTGGGGCTGTAACTGCAAAACCGAAAAGTAATGCCCCGGGTTTGCTTTATTTTCACTTACTTTTATTTTTGCATTACTCAGTGGATATTTGCTTCTGATATGCTCAGACGCGGAATCTGACGCAGTTGTGTAGTTATTTATCCAGGCCTGTAAATCTCTCTCACAGGCCTGTGCAGTGCTATAAGAACCGACACGATCGCGGGCTAATAATTTTAAATAGTGCGCAAAGCGCGATACACACAAAATGTATTGCAACATAGACGATAAGCGCGCATTGATATTGGCAGCACTTGAATCGTAATTTTTTGTTTTTTGAACCGATGCATTACTGTAAAAAACAATATGCTCCGTATTTGTAACCGAAGAAGCTGGGATAAAACCGAGCTCAGAAAATTGCTTTTCAAACTTACTGGTTACTAATAAATCAAGTGGCGGCTTTGCCTCTTTTTGATAGGTATCGTTTGCAAAGCTATCACGAGCAAGCCCTGTTACTAATCCCTTAGAGACTTTGCCTGGCTCTATACCACGAATGTGACCAAACCACCCGCTGTCGCAGTAAGCTCTAATTATTGTTGATACAAATTGATACGCTGCACTGCCCCACAACATATCTGTTTCTGGATTTTTTATTTGTTCTTTGAAGTAAAAATCTTGATGGCGTTTGCCATCATTAACATAAGGCGGCCTAACTAACACATGAGGCAATGTAAAGCCCATGAAGCGGGCTTCTTCCATTTTTCTAAAACTTTGCCATTTTATATATTCAGGCTGTTCAAACTGATTAAATAAATCAGAGTAATAACCTAAATCTGAAAAGCTATCAGCACCAAATAAATTAGCCGATGCCGAACATATAAAAGGAGAAAATGCAGCAGCTGCCGTTCTTGATACCTCTTTTATGGTATCAATATCGTTGTAAATAGTGCCTGCTGAGCAACCATTACTAATTTCGTAATCACCAATTACAATACCAAAAGGCTCGCCTCCGGCACTGTCAAACTCGTTTTGATAAAGTAACTGAAAAAACATACTTTGATCAAAATCAATCGCTTTGTTCACGTCTTTTGAGAGCGTTGACCAATCACAATTGAGCAATTTAACTTTTACTTTTTTTTCTTTGTCTTGTTGCTCTGTTTGTAATAATAACCACCATAGATTACGCCAGCTAGCTTCTAAACGTTGAAAGCTATTAGCATGAATTATGTGGTTGAGTTGCGATGAAATAAGCTGATCGAGTTCAATAATTACACGTTGTAAATAAGGACTTAAAGACTCCTTATTCCAAGAAAGGGGAGAATCAGAAGAGCCTTCAAGCCATAACAATAACGCTTTATCTAGGTTTTTTTCATTTAAAAACCTATCGAGCAAAGCGTCATTATCACTAATTCGAGACTGTGACTTTTGTTGAAAAGTGAAGTCTTGATTTATAAATGAAAACTCTTCGTGATTCATTCTATTGCATCATCCTTAATGCGAGAGAGCGGTATTATTAACCGATCTCTGGGATTTTAGCTACAAGACGTAAAGAAGACGTTAGTTCTTCCATTTGTAACCAAGGTTTCAACCAAGCAACAGCGTTGTAGGCACCAGGTTGACCTGGGATCTCTTTCACAGATACTTTTGCATCTGCAAGAGGGTAACGTGCTCTAATGTCTTGACCACCGCCCTCTGTCGCATTTACATATGACAGGATCCAACGGTTTAACCATGATTCAACGTCTTCAGCTTCCATAAAGCTACCAATCTTGTCACGTGCCATTACTTTTAAGTAATGCGCAAAGCGAGAAGTTGCCATTAAGTATGGTAAACGAGCTGAAATAGCAGCGTTAGCTGTGGCATCAGGCGTTGAGTAAATTTTTGGTTTTTGACAGCTTTGACCGCCAAAGAAAACAGCATAATCAGTATTTTTATAGTGACATAGAGGTAAGAAGCCTAACTGGCTTAACTCTGCCTCACGACGATCTGTAATGCCAATTTCTGTTGGACACTTAAGATCTGGGTCACCATCATCACTAGTAAATATGTGAGTCGGTAAACCTTCCACTTTACCGCCACCCTCAGCACCACGAATAGCAGTACAAAAACCGTATTGAGAAAACGCAGCGGTCATGTTAGTTGCCATAGCGTATGCTGCATTACTCCAACAGTAATCACCATTATCAGTGCTCACTGAACGGCCGTCTTTTGGTTCAACTTCAAACTCTTCGTAGTTGAACTCTTCAACTGGTTTTGACGCTGCACCATATGGTAAACGTGAAAGGAAACGCGGCATAGTAAGTGATACAAAGCGTGAATCATCGCTGTCTCTAAATGAGCGCCATTTAGTGTATTCTAATGATTCAAATACTTTTTCTAAATCACGTGGTTTAGTAAGCTCTTCCCAATTATCAAAACCAAATAAAGACGGTGAAGAGGCAGCAATAAATGGACAGAATCCAGCTGCAGCCACATTAGACATTAAGCTTAATGTTTCAACATCTTCAGGGTGATTAGTAAATTCAAAGTCACCTACGATAGTGCCATATGGTTCACCACCTGGAGTACCAAATTCAGACTCGTAAATTTTCTTGAAGGTTTGGCTTTGATCAAACTCAACAGCTTTACTCAAATCTTTATGTAGCTCTTTTTTCTTCATGTTTAAAACACGAATTTTTAATGTAGAACTTGTTTCAGAGTTCATCACTAAGTGATGTAAACCGCGCCATGAGCCTTCAAGTTTTTGAAACTCATCCGAGTGCATCACCACACTTAGCTGTTTGGATATTTTTTGATCGATTAACTGAATAGCTTCATTAAACGTCACAGTCATGTTTTTATTCCATTGAACTGTGCCTTTTAATGCTTCTTCGGTTAATGTTTTTAGTAACTCTTCAGCACGGCTCGACTCTGTTTGTTTAGTCGCACCAATTGCTTGCTCTAATAGTGAAGAACTTACTTCTGATACCGATTCTGATTCTGTTGCTAATTGTTCAGTGCTCATTTATCAGTCTCCTCTAAGTTAAGTTCTTTAGCCATCGAGTCTAAGCTTGCTGTATTGCTTAATACTTCTTCGAGTACATTTTCAAGCTCTTCTGAACGGTCAATCTTGGTCATCAAGTCACGCAGCTTGTTGCGCGTTTCCATCAATTTGCGTAAAGGTTCTACTTGGTTTACAACCGCAGCAGGCTCGAAATCGTCAATCGACTTAAAGTTCAAGTTAACTTCAAACTGAGAACCATCATCCGTTAATGTATTGTCTACTTTTAAACGCAGAGAAGGACTCATACGTTTTAAAACATCATTAAAGTTATCACGATCAATTTGAATAAAACGTCTATCTTTTAGTGGTTTAAGTGCTTCTGTGTTATCACCAGAAAAATCACCCATTACACCTACTACAAAGGGTAATTCTTTTTTTACTGCCGCGCCCTCAGTTTCCACATCATAAGTGATATGTACTCTTGGTTTACGAACTCGTTTTAACTTATCATGGATACTCATTGAGAACTCCTTTTACTATGTTTCAGTTTCGCTGATCTTAATGCCAGACAACTTAAAGTATCCAGTCCTAGCATCACTATCTGTAATTAACTCATTTAATAACTCAGGTAGCGATAATTCGCTCCATCGAATAACTTGTTCTATCGTGTAAGACATTGGTGAATGAGGTTCAGTCTTTCTGAAAAATGTCGCAATTTCTTGAAGTTTTTTTATTGCGTTTTCTCTCGAATCAATCTCATCACTGACACGCTTTTTAGGTTGCGCTGCGTCTGCTTCACTCGCATCTTCAACCGCTTCCTCTTCAGGCTCAGCATTTGCCTTATCTAATGCAATTTGTGCTGCTTCAAGTTTATCTGCTGCAACATGGTTTACCGCAGCTAAGCTCACTTCTAATGCTTGTTTAATATTAGACGTAGGTTGCGGCTCACCCGTTACCTCGTCCATAACCTCACTCAAAGCGGCAAACTTTTCTATCGCGTCTTCAATATCATTTTTTAAAGATACAAAAAACTCGGTACTAGTTTCGGCTGCACTTTTTTCAAGCTGTTCAAAATCAACGGCACCTTGGGTTATCTTCTTTTCGCGTTTTTCATCACTTAAACGTGAAATGTCATAACCTTGCTGATATTCCCAAAAAGAAAAAGGATCCATACTGACACTGTCTGTCATGTATATACTTTTAATTGGAATAATTAACGTACCTTCACCAGCACTGCCATTTAAGCCAACTAATGCAGACACTTTGTCTGAAATTTCATCACCGTCATCAAGTGTTGGATAAAGTGACTCAAAATGATGTTCCAAAAGGTGCTTAGCAACACTAAAACCAAACGCAATGCCTTTAAAGCCATGAACGCGGCACAAGCTTTCAATTAGCCATGCTAGGTATTCTATATCTTTACTTTCGGTTTTAATTGCCTCACTACATTGCTCAAGTAACGGAATCCAATCTCGAGAAAGCGAAGCAATTCCTTCTTCATCGACTAACGCATTTCTTTCAGCCGCACGAAGTTGGTTTCTTAAATCTTTTAAGGCGTAGTAAGTAGACGTTGGAGAGACATCTGAGCGCGGATCACTACCTGCAAACTCAGTATCTGAAATAGGGGAAATATACTCTTCAAATAAAAACATTCCATTGTCCTAAATATTATCCATATTCTCTAAAGCTTAGAGCGTGAATAATATTACATTCTTTAAATTAAATTACAAGCTTCAGCGCCATTGTGCCGATAAGCTGGCTAATGTTATTTTATAAATAATTGAAATAACAGTTTTTTTGTTCCTGATATATTTACAATTTTTTTTCTTAAATATACTAAAACAGGCTTAATCAGCTACTTAGTGAACAATGGAATCGTTGCCTCATCTTGTATATTGCAAGATTGTATCGATTGATTGGCATCTACATCATCATATTTCACTAAAATACAAGTCACATTATCTTTAGCACCTCTGACTAACGAGGAGTGCATTAAAGCCATTCCTGAATCAATAATACTACTGGGCTCTAATGACAAACATATGTCTTCATCTGATAATTCACCGGTAAGGCCATCTGAACACAGTAAAAAGATGTCGCCTTTGTTTATCTCACCCTCAATTACATCAACTTTCACTTCATCCATTACCCCTACAGCACGGGTAATAACGTTAGATAATGGGTGGCTTTTAGCTTCTTCAACAGAGATCATTCCCTCGTCGATTAAGTCATTAACTTGACTATGATCTCGAGAAACTTGCGTTAGTTTGCCATTACGTAATAAGTAGGCTCTGCTATCACCAGCCCATAATATGTAATAGCGCTCATTCTTAACAAACAAAGCTGTTACTGTACTGCCAGCTGTTTTATTGCTTAAATATTCAGCGCTATACTGAGTTAGTTGCTTATTTGCATCTTCTATAGCGCTAACAATATGACTTACGGTCAAGTCCTCTAACCTCAGCTTTTCAACAGTAGTTCTAATCACATCAACCACTAATTGACTAGCAACTTCACCCGCTTCATGCCCGCCCATACCGTCAGCTACGACCCATAAGTTATGGCTGTTAATTTCCACGTGCGCATCTTCATTTAGCTGCCTCACTGCACCTCTATGAGTTATGGCATAACTTGTACTTAAATTACTAATCACTATTCTTTACCTGTGTGTAGTTCCATTCCCAATGCTTCCAACGTCCATCGAGCATAGCGGCTACTTGATTAACTGGCGGTAAAGCTGACGTGATCAGTACCATCGGTTTTATATTACAAGAACCATGTGTCCACCAAACACTATAATCACCATACTTTTTATGTAAAATCGCATGCATGGCATCTTGTAAAATATGATCGCTTAACTCTGTACCTGAAAACTCTAGTGCGACTGCTTGTTTGTTTTTATCTTTTGAATTGGCATAACTTACTTGCTTTTTATTTGCAGCAACTTCACTTAATGTACTGGCTAGTTCTTTTCGCCAAGAGAACAAATCCACAGAGCCATCAAGTACTTTAAGAACAGCATCTTCGTACTCTAATGAAAAAACACCAGAATGAAGCACATCAACCGGAGCAATATGAGTTGCACGAGTTACTGTTAGTGGATAGTGCCTGCCTACTGCATCCATACTGGGCAATAACGTACCCATAATGCCAGTATCACCCACAATATTGGGGCTTAAGGCAAAGTGCCAAACAGGGCCTGTTAGGTAGCTTTCTTGCCAAACATCACCAAGTTGCTCTTTGCTCACAGCAATGGCAGCTTGTAACCATTGCTCCCAATGCTCTGAAAACTCTTTAGTTACGTTATCTTGAACAAAGTCGCCTAAACAAGGCACCTTGCCAAGATAACCAATATCTACAATCGGGTCGGACATGAAAACTTCTCTACACTGCTGTTCCAAAACGGATGCCTGATTGAGCTAGGCAGTAATTCTACTTTTGCATTGTTCCCCATCAAAGAGAAATGTAACTCTAGATCTTGACGGGTTTTGCTGCGCTTTTCACTGAGCTCATCTAGCATTCGATAAAGTGACCACTCGCCTTGATAAGTCGTGTTAATTGAACGCCCACCGTTTGGCGGTGTAAACACAACGCGAGTTTTACTTTGGCCACTGGCGCCAGGCCATACAAAGTTTGTAACTTTGAGTGGACCATGACGGTAAATCATTGACTGGCCATCAATTTCAATCATTAAACTAGATACCGTTTTATCTAAATTAAAAGTACGTAAGCCAAACTCAATTCGGGGTGTGTCACTACCACGTTCAAAAAATGCGGTTTGAATTTTGAAAGCGTGCTCAAACATTTTTAAGGTGTTATTGCTAATACCAATATCTTTTTCAAATTTCCACGGGCTAGAGCTCATGTCCACACTCGGAGCTACATAGCTATTAAAAAAGTTATCTATGGTGCCATTGGGGCCAAAGAAGCGAGTAAAGTCTTTAATGCTGACTTCTTTTTCTGCCTGCGGAGCAAATGGGTAACGCCCCACAATTGCCGCGTTATACTCGCGCAACACTTTGCTTTTCCAAATTTCATTTAAATGTCTGTTAGCACTATTTTTGGTGATGTTGCTAGTATCTCTACTTATATCAAGCAACCAACTATTAAACGGATAAGGCAAATCACTACTTTGGTACTCTAATTGGCGAATAAAACTCGGTTTACTCTTGCCACTTATTTGATCTTTAATTGAGTATTTAAGCTGATCACCTCTATCGAGTTTAGTTAGATAAATATTCAACTCTCTTAAGTTTTTCTGAATATTATCAAGCTGCTGAATGTCTATATCGATAATATCTTCAAACGCCTCTTCGACTTGATAGCCCGGTAGCTGTACCTCAAACTTAGGCGCTTCGTCAGGTAAGAAGCGTTTGATTCGATTTGCTTTCGTTTGCATCGCAACTTTAGCTGCATTAGCCGCAATATCCCCTGCGACTTTTTGATTTTCAGAAACAGGTAGCTTAGTTAGTTGAACATTCTTTTTAACTGCATTGATGATATTTTTTATTGGCGCTTCTGAGCCTGCTAATACATCAGTAATATTCACACCCTCAGCAGGTGAGCTGTATTGATTAAGACTCAAGTCATCTAAAAACGACTGCCAATAATAGATATAATCTTGAAAGTAACGTTGCTCTAGCTTCTTTTCTATCTCTGCTTTAGAAATATCATACGTGCCAGAGGCTTCTTGACCATACACCCAGCTACTGGCCATTAAGTTGCCAAGCATTTTTCCTTTTTCAATATTAAAAATGCCATGAAAACCGTTAAAAGTGTATAGCCCCGGAATACTGCGCGTTAAATCACCATTATTACGAAAAGTAAATTTTTGCGCACTTTCAAAGCTAATAATATCGGTTAATCTGAAAGGCGGAATACTGCTATCAAGAAAATCAGCTTGAAGTCGCTGGTATGCTCTTTCTGCAATCGGTAGTTTAGTGAGTTCTGCACGAGCTACGCGAACCGCCTGATTATCTATTTCGGTTTGTGTTACGCCCTCTTTTAACAACGCAGCAATATGATTCATCAACTCATTACGCGTCTGCATGTTCAAATCACCAGGCAAATTTCTATCTAAATATGCACTAAACCAAACGGAAATATCTTCACTTTCAAAATATTCAGGTTTAAATAGCATTAAGTAGCATCTGAGCGTTTCATATAAATAGCTAAGATGCTCTGGGTGAGCCTCCATTTCCTTTATTAACGTGTTTGCAATGAAGGGCTCTAAATAGGTTTGCAAAGAACGTTTGTAAGCATTAGCAGAAGACTCTTTAATTTCAGTAAGCTTATTAAAGCCAACTGAAGATGCATCTTCAGGATCAATTAACTGAGCATTGGTTGCTGGCAAGTTTCTTAATGCATTTAGTCTGTCATTTAGTACCAGTAGATTATTTCTATCAAAAGAAGATGAGTCTAGTTCTTGGTACGTGGCAACTGCTTCATCTGTTGCATCAATTAAGTTGCTATTCCACGCAAAGCTGAAATACCAAGAAATTGAAAAACCGAACAAAGCAATACACGCAAGTGACACACTAGCAATTCGAAGCCACTTATTCTGTTTATCATGGTGTTTGTTAGTGCTTGCTAAGTTTTGCTCAGGGAAAATAACGCTCTCTAAAACGTTTTTAATAAAAAAGCTTTTAGATTGGTTTATGTAATCGGTTTTATCTGCACTTGCATCATTTAAAAAGCTCGAAGGGGTACCCTCTTGAGTGGCGCTGGTTAGATACACGCCTCTAAACATAGGTAACTCTTCATAAGCGTTAGGAGTAAAAATCTCTTTCAAGAAGTCATCAGCAACGCCTTGTAACACACGTAATTGTCTGGGGAACTCAAAGATTTTAGCTCGAATAGCTTCATTACGTTCATTGATCAATCGACGGTTTAACATCTCTGTAAGTTTAGAAATTAAAGCGTGGAATTCTTTATTGAATGCATCGACTTGGGTATCTTTGTCTAAATCAAGCTCAAAGGTGATCCCCCAAACTTGCTCACATTCTTCCTCAGTAAGTTCGCCAAAGAACTCTCTGAATCCTTCAATTAAATCTACTTTAGAAAAAATAACATAGACGGGAAATGTCATACCAAGCTGGTTTTGTAATTCTTGAAGGCGTTGTTTTATAGCACGCGCATGAAGATTTCGCTCAGTTTTGGTCTGACTCATAAGTTCAGAAATCCCCATACTGATCATTACCCCATTTATAGGGCGTAATGGGCGATGCTTTCTTAATAAGCCGAGAAAGCCTTCCCATGCTCTAGAGTCGTGTTTAGCGTGGCTACTTTGCGTTGTGTAACGCCCTGCAGTGTCGATTAATACCGCTTTATTGGTAAACCACCAATCACAATTGCGCGTACCACCAACACCATGTACTAAATCAACCCCAAGCTTATCCTTTAATGGGTAATCTAGGCCTGAGTTATGAATAACCGTTGTTTTACCTGCGCCAGGTGGACCAATCATAATATACCAAGGCAATTGGTATATATTTTTACCTTTAAATAGTTTTACGTCTTTGAGTAAATCTATGGCTTCATTCATTCTGGTTTTTAGAGTGGTTATTTCTTCGTTAACTTCACTACTGTTTGCATCGTTATTATCTATTAACTCATCTGCCATTTTTTCATCACGTTTGCTTTGCTGCATAAGGCGATAAATTTTGGTTACTGAAAAAACGAGTACTATCAATAAAATAGTTAATAGTCTTGCTGCGACACCTGCAAGCGGAACATAATCGGCCACTGCAATTAAAGGACCACCAAACCAAATTAATAATGATAAGGCTAAAAAACCGATAATTAACATAGCGGTTCGAGACGTTAGTGCGTAGGTTATTTTCTTAAATTTTTGTGAGAAACTCATTACAGCCTCATTAAAATAATAGATCGATTTCAATTCTGCGGTTTAACGACCGAGAAGCTGAATCTGAATTGCTGGCGATAGGCTCTGCTGCGCCCTTTCCTTCTGGCCATAGACGACCGCTCAAGTTGGTGCTTTTAGCCATTAAATTAGCAACTTGTGTTGCTCTGGCTAAAGATAGATGCCAATTAGAAGGGTACGTATCAGTACTAATTGGTAAATCATCTGTATGACCTGTTATGAGGACTCGCCCTTTAGTTCCTTCTAGGCTTAACGCTAACTTTTCTAAAATAGGCTGGAATGAAGGGAGAAGTTGCGCGTCTCCTTGCTTAAACAAGTTTTCACTGTTGATTGTAATGCGGATCCCATCGGAGGTTTTAGCAACGGCAACAATCCCCATTTTAATTTCTGTTTGCAACAACTGTTCAAGGACACGTAATTGCTGATCTTTTTTATCAACCGTCTGGTTGACTGCTAAGGGGTGAATACCAGCTAGCTTTTCATTAATCGCAACAACATCATTATTTAGTTTCATATTTATTGATAAATAAATCATCAATAATATTAGCCCCAATACAGAAAATATGACCCATAGCGGAACTTGATTTCTCAGTTCAACACCGGCTGCTACTCTTTGCTTCCAGTTTGGAGACAGCTTGTTGTTAATTGGCCCATTAAGTTGGTTTAATAAATGATAAAGTTGTGAACGATATTCTTCGATTTTTGTATCACCACCGGCACCTAGACGGTATTTACCTTTAAACCCTAAATTTAAGCAGTGATATTGCAACTCTAAAAATTGTTGATTTCTTTCTGGTTGACCTAAGCCTGAATCAAGTAACGTATAAAAATATTCACCGCCAAATGTTTCTTTATGAAAAGTAGAAAGTAGACTTTCATCTGCCCATTCCATTGAACTCCACTTTGAGTTCAATACAGACTCATCAAGAATGGCACACAAACAATAGCGCGAATTATTGATCACTTCTTTTGATAAGTGCTGATTGCGAACTTCCACTTCAAATCGTTTGATTGCCTCAACACAACGATGTTTAAGCGCTGCGAGGTTGCTCATTTCAAGCGATTGATTAATTGAAATTACAAGAGAAAAACAATCGGTTGCTGCTTCTAACAAAGGATTTTTAAATATCGATACTTTGTTACTACCTAATGGCTTTGAAGAAGGTGGCTCGACCGACATCACTGTTTTATCAGCATCATTTTGTGCCGGATTACTACTTGGCGTATTTCGCCCTAATCGACCTGGGCGAGGTTTGATAATGGTTTCGTCCATTGAAACTCTTCCTTTTAAAAAGTTAAGTTCTTATCGCCCAAAGGCTTAGTTGTAGCTCTGGGTAATTTCCTGAGAGGTGAATAGCAATTCCCCCGCTGGAACGTAATTTATCCCAATGTTCACCATGCCTATTTAATTCAAAATAATGAAAACCAGCATGATAAGGAATTTGTCTTGGTGCTGTTGGTAAATTGCTAATCGTAATACCTGGAATTTGGTTATTTACCAGATCTCGAATAGTTTCTACACTGCCAATTTTTATTTGCGAAGGCAGAATTTTTCTTAATTCTTCATGTGGCACACTTGCTTTGATTGCTAAAACAAATTGAGCTGAATTGAGAATTGACTTGTCTTTTAACGCACCAAAAGAAATACCAAATTTACTTTGCTCAAGTTTAATTTCAGTTGCTGTTTGCTCAATAACATGGCTTAACGATTGGTATAAAAAGTTAACCACTTCATTAAATACCTGTCCTAAATTAGTATGATCATAATTAGGTAATTTAGGTACCCTCTTATTAGCTGTGCTGAAAGTTGACAACTCGCCCGCAAGCTCAATTAAACGACTATAAAATACATTAGGGTGTAAGCTATTGACACTAAGCAAGTTATTAAATATCGCATCATACTTATTTAGTGTTTGCAGCATGATAAAATCTGCAACTGAGGTACTCCCTGCATAGCCTTGACTGAGCCTAGCGGCTATACTTTCAGCGCGCTGCTTAATCATTGAGCCAATTTCTCTGACCAGCCCTGATAAAGGTTTGCATTGCCCTACTTTTAAAGAAGGAGGAATATACTTAGCATCTAACTTTATTTGCCCTTCACTACTCACATCTATAATTCTAGCTAAAGGTAATACGATATAGCCTGAATGATCATCAGAAGACAGCATCAATTTGCTATACACTTTCGCAACTTGAATAATTTCCTGAGATTGTGCCCCTAATAAATCATCACTCACTGACAAGTCATTAAGCTTATACCGAGTAACGGTGTTATCGTCGGCTGAAGATATATTAATCCCGCTATTTTTTAGCGCAGGGATAGCAAGATAAACAATCTCATCAAAAACATCTTTATTAACCACTAGCGGTTCAGGTAATGATGTTGATTGAGGCATATCTATTGGTAATAAATCTGGAGTGATTGCTGATAATGCGTCTACAGCAAACTGCCCGCTGTTAAGCAATTCATTATCAATACTTATATCGATTATTCCCCACGGATCAGCAAGATTGCCACTGCATACTTGCTTGATAACATTAGAAATATATTTATCTGCTTGTTGAAAGTGCTGAGGTCTTAAAAACATTCCTTCAGTCCAAGCAACACGAGTGTTATCACCCATTTTTAAAAATCCTTTTTTATTGCTCTCTCATGTATGTCGCAATTGCTTCTACATTAACATTGATATCGTCATAGCCGGTAGGGTCAACTTCTATAACCGCTCTCCACCTTGCTTGATCTATATTTCTATAAGCAACAACAACCCCAACGTAACGAGTATTACGATTAAGGCTCATTTTATATTGTTGTATTGAGTCAGGCTGAAGTTCTAATTCATCTTTTTTTAATAAGTCAGGTCCGAGGATTTTTTCTGGTGTGTCGTACAAGCTAAAAAAGTCCTGCGTGTCAAAAATAGTTCTTGAGCTAAGCTCAAAAATTTTCATTACCACTGGAGAAGGACGTTCTGACGTATCTGGATTAACATTTTTAGATACATTAATGATCAGATCGGTAGAAGGAGGTACGATTTTATTCATCGTAGTACATCCCATAACCAAAAATAGTAAACTAAAACTCAATAAGTAGAGCTTAACTTTGTACATTATTTACTTTCCTTTCTAGTGCGTTTCTTTGATTCGATCGTTATATGCCTTTAAAAAATCATCAGACATTGCCATGGCGCCTTTAGTGTTCACTTCCTGAGAAATATCATCATATAAACTTTGATATAACTTCCAGCATTTAGACTCTATTTGACCAGGGATAATTTTTAACACGTTAGAATTATCGTTTGCCTGTTGATTAATTTGCATGGGAGAAACCTGCGATAACATCCCTTTTAACACACCATCTGCACCAGCGAGTAAAGCATGCTCATGCTTACGTGTGTCTATAAAGCTTTCTTTAATAGATTCATTCGAAGACAGAAAGCTTGCACTATTTTTTATGAACAAGTTCTGAATAACGTCATCAATATTGGCAGAAAATTTTAATGGATTGTTTTGTTCAGCCTGAAACATCGTATGATTCAATCTTAATTTGTTTTTTACAATCGCGCGTTGACGTAAAGATTCCATAAGCTCAGTGAGTAATAAATTAAGCCCTTGGCCCATTTCAAACCACAGTTTTTCATTATCTAACGAATTTTTAAGCTCATCTTTAATCCCTAACCCTTTTAAAAACGCATCAGATAACGCCTTGTCATTTTGAACTACGTTCTTTATTGGTGCAGACTGTTTGTCAGGTTTGTGCTCATTAGCGTGGCTATTTGAACGAGGAGGTTCTTGAATAGGCGCAGGAGTATCAACAGGTGCTGATGAATTGCTAACATTATTGCCAATGTCAAAGTCATCGGTATTCATAAGGCGCGTTAATTCATCCCAGTCTTCAGGAATATGATTATCTGTTGTTTGTTGCGCAGTCACTGATATCTCAGGCATCGACTCATTCATAATCGAGTCATCGAATGAAGGTATAGACTGCTCAGCCGGTTGAGAGTTTTGCGTAGCGAAAGTATCTACTGATTGAAAATGACTTGGAGCAGAACTACTCACATCAGCTTGTTGATCTGATGTTAGCACTACATTGACTTGAAAATCGCCGATGGTTAATACGTCACTGTCTGACAAACGTTGTTTGTTGCCTTGACCAAGCGGCGCTACAGCAAAGTTAATAAATAATCCATTAGTTGAATTATCGTATACGTAAAAAGAGTCACCTTCTTTTTCTATTATACCGTGTTTACTTGAGATTATTTTTTCGGGATCGGGTAAATGCCAATCGCACGCTTCAGAGCGACCAAAAGTTAATGAATCTGTTACAGTTTTAGTGGCTTCTATTTCAGGCGAAAGTCTGTGATAACTAGTGATGTTTAGTATCAGTTCCATTTGATAAGTCAGTCCCTTATATCATTATTGTGAACAGGATAAAGTAGAAGCGAAACTATTGTCAACATTGAAATTAACACAAGAAAATATTGCGCTCTTGATTTTGTCTCTAAAACAAGATGTTTGATAAACACATTACACAGCGATGAAAGATTTTACCGTAATGCTTTATAACTAGGCCAAAAACAGCCTGTTTAGAGACCCCTTCTAGCTTTAAACCGACTTTTTCAATATATAGTAAGGGAAATTTACCAACAACAATATGTCACTCAGGCATTGCTATAATTGTATATTTTTGTAAAATACATACTCATATCAGAGGGAAAATTGATAGATAAGCAGAGAATATTTACCTTTGTAATTATTTAACTTAACACAATAAAAGGATTTTTTATGAGTAGTACTAATGATCACAACGATAAAACTCAGATTGCTTCCCTAGACTCAAACACAAAAAAAACGTCAAACATTCGCAAGCAAAACCTACTTGGCAAAAAAATATCTGGCCGCTACTTAATTGAAGAGCTGATTGGCCAAGGCGGTATGTGCTACATTTATCGGGCGCGCGATACTTTTTTAGAAAGCAGTAATCGCTCAGAAGCAACGGTAGCAATTAAAGTACTTCAGGAAGAATTTTCAAGCTCTGAAGAAGCTATTTCATTACTAAAAGATGAAACAGCAAAAACACAGCAACTTTCCCACCCAAGTATTGTAAAAGTGTACTCAGCAGATTCTGATGGCGATTTATATTATGTCACTATGGAGTTAATTGAAGGGGAAACACTGGAACAAATTATTAAACGTAATAAACCCTCAGGTTTAGCGTTTAAAAAAGCAAAAATTATTTTAGAGCAATTAACCAATGCGCTAATTTATGCCCACTCGCGGGGCGTAATTCATAACGACCTTAAGCCCTCAAATATTATTTTTGACTCTAACGGCAACCTTAAGGTGCTTGACTTTGGTATTGCCAAACACAAAAGCTTAGACGATCAATACGCTGTAAAAAATGACAGTGAACTGGCAACTATTGGCGGCTACACCCCAACATATGCAAGTCCTGAGCAATTAAAGGGTAGTGAAGCATCAGTAAAAGACGATGTTTTTTCTTTTGCCTGTATTGCCTATGAACTACTCAGTAGTAAACACCCATTTAACCGTGTTGCTGCAGACAAAGTACCTAAAAATACAACAGTGAAAAAACCAAGTAACTGCCCTATTCTTTTGTGGAACAATTTAAATAAAGCATTAGTTTTAAATGCGAATCAAAGGCTTGAATCATTAGAGCCCATTTTAAAAAGTCTCACAACAAACTTAAAGCCAGCCATTTTTGCAAGCGTCGCCAGTATCGCCATTATTGGTTTAATTGCGCAAAATTATTACTCAAGCTCAGATAATACAAAACAATTACAGGCACAACTCGATAATGCCAAAGCGATTAACCAACAGGTAGAAGCGTGGATGTCTTGGCAGGGGCCAACTATTTTAAACAAACTTGAACAAATTCCACCACAATATGAAGTGCTTAAACAAGGGTTACTAAGATCAAACCAGCAAAGCATATTAGAGAGCTTTAATGATGAAGCTAATCAGTTTAATAATATTGCAGGTCGTAAATTTAAAGATTTCGATAAAATCATAGCCGTCTACTCTGATGCATTAGATTATTACCCTGATTCAGAAAAACTATCGATGCAATTAGAAAGTGTACTTAGAGAACGCCAATCAATTATTTTTGATATTACAGCCAGAATCGATTTATTACTTGAACAGTCGCGTTATAACGAAGAGCAGCCCAATAGTATTGCTCACTTAGTTTCAGACTTAAAAGAAGTTGATAAAACTTACCGTTATCAGCCAACAGATCTTCACCTTGATAATTTCACTGTTGCGTTAAATACCGCTATAGAAAGTGACGATGTGATCACCCAAAAAGTTCTCTTAAACGTGGGTAAAATCGTTTTTACAAACAACAAAAAAGCGGATGAGTTACTAGCAAATTTAATGCAGCGAGAGTCTGCTATTAATGCATTAACTGCGTATCAGCAAAAGATTAATTTAGGCGAACAAGCCGACTTTCCGCGTGCCGATGCAGTGGTGTTTTATGGTCCTAAGTTTCAGCGTTTCTCGGCTCAATTAGAAACAATAGAAGATCATAAAGCGTTAATGGAGTTTGAAGAGTTTATTAAGTCTGAATCAACAGCATTACCGAATGACTTCTCACTTTTAGTCTCGTTGAGAAAAGAATTATCGAGACGTTACATCAGCACAGCTAACGATTTAATGAAAAAAAGAATGTATAAAGCTGCTGAGCGCTTAGTTGAAAAAAGTGAAGCGATTACTCAGTCTTTAGATAATATGCTTTAAAAAGAGCATATGTTTATTGCTCAAAAATAGCACAGCGGTGATTGAATAACGATTACATAGCTATTAGACTAAAATCAAAATACAGATAACAAAGTCAAGGACGACGAGTGCATTCATATCATCATACACTCCGCCAAGATTTTACATATTTAGAGTTTTTATAATTAATGGAGTACCTATGAAAAAATTAAGCTTACTAGCTGCAGCCCTCATACTCTCAGGCTGTTCAGCAACATCTAAAACCAGCAAAACTGAAGATGTCGTTATTGAGCCAACCCCTCAAGTGAGCGAAGAAAGTGCACCAATATCACTTACGGTTATTACTAACCCAGCTGATTCTAGAGTACGGATAATGAATATAGTGCCTGTATATCAAGATGCAATTGAACTAGATGCTGGTAAATATGATATTGAAGTAAGTAAAGCGGGCTATGTAACTTATAGAAAATGGGTAACGGTTGATAAAAAAACCATTTTAACTATAGAGCTCGATGAAAAACAGTTAAGCCAATCAGCGCAATAGACTGTTTAAAAAAGTGAAATGCCTTTAATGAATAAAGGCATTTAAACATTAATAATAAACATACCATGCATAACTACCCAAGCTTAAATTCACCGCTATACACAGCCACAATATCACTATAAATACACGCTTTTGTGACTTATGCCTTAAAGTCTGCTGCGCTATAAGTGCACCAGGCCATCCTCCCAATAGAGCACAGAGATGTAAATGTCGTTCAGGTATACGACTTACTTGCTTGCGATTCGACTGTACTGCTTTTCGTTTGTCCCACGCATAATATAAAAATGTAATACCACTGAGTAGTGAAATATATATCGGTACGAACATCTCAATTTTATGATTTAAATAAGCAAGCCATAGTAAAGCTATAAACACGCTCGAAAATATAATTAAGGTACTTTTTATCAAAAAATAATCGCCTATAATAAGAATAATAAATAAACACTCGGGTTAATTATGACATATTTAAAGGCCGCGATGCTGCTGTTATCGCTATCTATATTTAGCACTCTAGCGAATAATAAAACAGAGTCACTAGCACCAGAACTTGCGATTTTCACGCCCTACTTAGGCACTTGGCAAGCTGATTTTAATACCGAAAAAGGTGAGCCAAACATTCAAGATGTGAGTAAATGGCAGCGCGTACTCAATGGTAAAGCCATTCGTACTACACACTCTATTAATGAGGGTGAGTATGGAGGGGAATCAATGATTTTCTATGATCGTAAAAAACAGTCACTTGTTTTCTATTATTTCACAACAGCTGGCTTTTATACTAAAGGCGTCATGAAAGTACTGAGCCCAACACAATTTGTGGCCTATGAAGATGTTACAGGTAGCCAAGAAGGGATCACTAAAGTGAAATCAACCAGTGAATTTAAAGACCAACAGTTTGTTGTTTCTACCTCTTATTTAAAAAAAGGTGAATGGACTAAACCAGAAGTTCGCACTTACTATCGCAGTAATAAAGACGTTAAATTTAAATAAACAGCTTCATCTTTATATAAAAATTATTTAGCCATTAAATCGATATAACTTAATGGCTAAATAGTGGCTAACCTATCATTTTACAAATTTCTTAAACGCATCATCCACTGGCGTATCTGCAAGATGATTGGTGTAATTACTCATCACCTTTTGCGCAAGACCCAATACAATTTCTAAAAGCTGTTGCTTTGTATAGCCAGCGGCAAAAAACTTATCCTGCTGTGACTGGCTTAGCACACCTCGTTCGCGTGTCATCTCAAGGGTTGTTTCACGAAGAACTTCAAGTTTTACATCCTCCAGTGGCGTTTTATTAACTAGCGCATCAACAATACCTTGATCAACTCTCATTGAAGCGGCAATTGCGCTGTGTGCTGGTACACAGTAATGGCATTCGTGCTCAACATTAATTGACTGCCATACCACTGTTAGCTCTTCTGCGTTAAACGATGTTTTTTGAAATAGCTCATGCAGTACTTGGTAGCCTTTAAGTAAGGTTGGCGCCTCAGCCATTACAGCATGAAGGTTGGGTAACATACCAAAAGCAGCAATAGAGTCTGCCAATAGAGGTTGTGCTTCTTCTGATGCATTTTCTTGTGTGTATAGGGTAAATTCGGCCATCACTAACTCCAATTAAAAATAGTTTTAAGTAACATCGAGACACATACTATTTGATTTTGAGCGATCGCTCAAGTTAAAGTTGAACAGTTGCTCAACTTAATAGAAACTATCATGGCCAATAAAGTTAAATTTGAACGCGAGCAAGTTGTTTATGCCGCTAGTCAATTATTCTGGGAGAAGGGCTTTCATGCTACATCTACCCGCGATTTACAAGATGCAATTAATATGCGTCCAGGCAGCATTTATGCGGCATTTGGCTCTAAGGAAGGTTTATATTGTGAAGCGATAAAAAATTATGCCAAGCAAATGCAAAGCTTAATAGATGAACGTTTAGTATCATGCAGCAGTATTCTTGAAGCACTGCAAGACTTTGTAGAATATGTTGTTATTTCCTCACAAAGTCATACTCCAAGTTCTATCTGCATGTTAGTTAAGGCAAATAATGAGTTTGTTGATAAAGACAGCTATCTTTATCAAATCAGCGTAGAGCTGATGATAGACTTTGAACATTACCTTACTGAACTATTTACAAACGCTATAGCTAATAAAGAGCTCAGTGGAAATACCTCGGCTATAGATTATGCTCGTTTTTTCCAAATACAATTTACTGGCTTACGTAGTTATTTTAATCGACCAAATGTAGAAAAGTTGGCCAAACCAATGATCGAAAACATGTTTTCACTCATGAAGAGTCTTTAGCTTAAAATAAAAAGGCAGCTAATAAAGTTAGCTGCCTTTTTAATCTAAAACCAAAGTTCGACGTCTAGGTTTTTAATTTATTAAGCTCAGAGTCTTGCTGCGCAACTAGTTTATTTAACTCTTCGCTGCTATCGCCTGCTTGAGCAGATAAATCAGAAAGCTGTGAAGCAGCATCAGAAATTATCGTCAAGTTGCGATTTATTTCTTCGGTGACTAAGCTTTGCTCTTCAGCAGCCGTTGCAATATGGGTAATTTGATTGGTTATTTCATCTACTTTCACAACCACACTGTGCAGTGCATCAAAAGCTGTTGAGGTTTCATCTACTGCAGTTTCGGCGCGTACTACACCTTTTTCGATAACAGTTGATGCATTACCCACTTCTGAAAGTAAGCTATCGATTAAACTACTAATGTCATCGGTTGAGGAGCGCGTTTTAGATGCTAAAGCTCTAACCTCATCAGCAACAACGGCAAAACCACGTCCGTGATCCCCAGCTCGTGCAGCCTCAATAGCTGCGTTTAGTGCTAGTAAGTTAGTTTGCTCAGAGATAGTTCGGATCACATCAAGTATTTGAGTAATATCATTACTACGCGATGCTACTTTTTCTACTGCCTGATTAGCTTCTTTAATTTCTTCAGACATGGTTTTAACTTGCGACATAGCCGATGATAAGCTCGATTCGCTACTAACCACTAAGGTGTTAATTTCATCAGCTTGTTGCGCCGACTGCTCTGAAGCTTTTGCCACTTCAAGTGCTGTCGCGCTCATTTCGTTCATTGCAGTAACCACACTTTCAATTTCTTTAAACTGTGCTTGCACATTATGCTTGGTTTCTACCGCAATATTTGAGGTAACTTCACCTTGGTGCTTGGTTTGATCTGAGACCGCTTTAAGCTCACTGATCAATTCACGAAGTTTTGATAAAAACTTATTAAATCCTCCAGCCAGAGCTATAAGCTCAGCGTGAGTATCAACATGCAGAGTTTGTGTTAAATCACCTTCAGAGCTTGCTAAGTTGTCAACCCGCTCCTGAATTTGTTTAAGAGGAGCCACAACACTGCCTACTACAAGCTTCATTACTATAAATGCCAATACCGCAATCACAGTCCCGGTGATCAAAATAATCACACCCAGCTCTTTTGCAACCTCAGACATGCCAGCAGTTAATTGAATAGGTCCTTCAAAGGCAAGTTCAGCGGGTACTTCAATTAGCAGCATCCATTTCACATCAGCAAGCTTAATTTCAATCGGGTAAGACACCATTATTTCAGCGCCCTGTTTGTTTATTCCTTTAGTGCCTTTTAGTGCTTTGTAACTCTCATAACTTTTAGCGCTAACAGCTTCTTTTAGTGGGCGGCCTAATTTTTCTTTGTAATGACTTGTACCAACAATTAAACCCAAATGACTAAGTAGCGTTACTTTTGCTTTGCCATCGTAAAGCGCCTTTGAAAGCTCTTCTGTTAGTTTTTGAAATACAGGTAAAGTTATATCCGCCCCTGTAACGCCTACAAACTTGCCTGATTTAATAACAGGGACAACAAGTGAGGTCATCATTTCTGAGTAACCCGGTGTAATCTCATACAAGTAGGGTTCCATAATGCATGGTTTTAGCTTGTCTTTAGCACACAAGTACCACTCTGCCTCACGTAAACCAAATTCGTTTATTTTATCCGCGTATTTTTCTTCCGCGTCTTCCACAACCTGTTGCTCAACCAAACCATTGCTATTTTTAGTGAAATAAATTTCTAATGTTCCAGCACCAGCAACAGAGTGATTGTATCCTTGAGTAAATTCACTATCTTTACCATCAAAACCATTTTTTTCAAACTGTGAATAAATAGAGGAAATAACATCATTACTTTCTAATATTGAACGATTTAAAGAAACAACTGAATCACGCTTTATTGAGGCTTTATCGGCATCTTCTAAAATACTACCAAGTGAAAAAGGTATTCGGTAAGCTTCATTAATAAAGGCGGCAATTTTTTCACCATAGGCGGCTGCATTTGCTGTTAATCGCCCATCGACCTCATTAACAATTAGAGTCTCAGCTTCTGCAGAAGTGTTGGCATTACTCGATGAGAGTTTAGACCAAAGTATGCCTGAAAATAGTACTACCGTTAAAAGTATACTTCCGACGCTTATCCATAATAACTTTTTTGCTAACGCTATTTCCCGCATTTATAACTACCTTGCTTTACTTATTTATTTTTAGTTTAGACCAAATTAAACAACATATTATTAATTATTTTAAAATAATATGGATAACTTAATCTCATAGCCAACGACCATTTAACTTTGCTTATTTAGTCGCAGAGTCACTAACACAACAACAAAAAGCAAGCTAACACTTACCCACAAGCAAGCTTGTAATCCATATAGTTTATACACTAATCCTGAGAATACTGTCCCAACCAGTCGACCGGTTGCATTAGCCATATAATAAAAACCCACATCTAATGATACTGCATCGCTTTTAGCAAGACTGACTATCAGGTAACTATGCAAAGAGGAGTTAACCGCAAAAGCAGCACCAAAAACTAACAAACCGATGAGCAAACTAATATGAATAGCAATATTAAACTGCATGAGCACTGCTAATATAAAAGTCACCCCCGTTAAAGCAATGGCCCAGAAGTATGCCTTATTAAGCACATCGATTTTATTAGCCGAATTACCAGTTATTTTAGGGGCTTGTGACTGCACAGCTCCATAGGCAATAACCCACAGTGCCATAAAACCACTTACCCACCAATGATCCCAGTTAAACTGAGCGGCCAAATAAACAGGTAGCGCAACTACAAACCATACATCACGTGCAGCAAATAAACATAATCGCGCAGCACTGAGTAAATTAATGGCTCTGGATTTTGAAAATAACTCCTTAAATTTAGGCTTATTTTTGGCTTTACCCATATCACCTTTTAAGTAAATAAGGCTAACCAACCAAGCAATACCTAACAGAGCAATCAACGCAAATAATGCGCCTTTAAAGCCCACTAAAGTTAATAGTAATCCACCTAAAAAAAAGCCTATGCCTTTGAGCGCATTCTTTGAACCGGTTAGTAACGCAATCCATTTATATAGTTTACTTTGCCCTGTTTCGTCATCAGGCACTAAATACTTAATTGCGCTTTTAGCACTCATTTTATTCAAATCTTTGGCAATACCACTGAGCGCTTGTGCAGCCATAACGTAAAAAACGCCCAGCCAATCACTAGGTACACATAAAATAGCTAAGGCAACAAGCTGTATGCCTAAGCCAATATTCATGGTTTTATTTAAGCCTAAATGCGCGCCAAGCCACCCCCCCACTAAGTTAGTGATCACCCCAAACACTTCATAAAACAAAAACAGCATAGCGATGGCAAGTGCATCATATCCTAGCTGATGGAAATACAGCACCACCAGCATTCTCAGCGCCCCATCGGTTAAAGTAAACGCCCAATAATTACCGGTAATAATTAAATATTGTTTTATCGCTTGAGGTAAATCACTAAGTTGAGCAAACATGGTTAATACCTTAGGCTAATTAACTACATCACTTTTTGCTACTTTTAGCATAAGTTCGGCGGTACGGTTTGCATACCCCCACTCATTATCGTACCAAGCATATAATTTAAGCTGGGTATTATTAATCACCATGGTAGAAAGCGCGTCAATAGTACAACTACGCGGATCGGTTTTATAATCAATAGACACAAGTGGCTTCTCTTCATAACCTAAAATCCCTTTTAATGTGCCCTCTGCAGCCTGATAAAACCACTCGTTTACTTCATCTTGCGTAACACCGTGTTCAAGCTCAAATACACAGTCTGTAATTGAGGCATTAGTGAGTGGCACACGAACAGCATGGCCATTTAGTTTCCCTTTAAGTTCAGGGAAAATATGTGTTATAGCCGTGGCACTGCCTGTTGTAGTGGGGATTAAACTGGTACCACATGAGCGAGCTCGACGTAAGTCTTTATGTGGGGCATCAATAATAGTTTGGGTGTTAGTTATATCGTGAATAGTAGTCATAGAGCCGTGTTTAATACCCACTTTTTCTTGTAGTACTTTAACAATTGGCGCTAAACAGTTGGTTGTACATGATGCCGCTGTAACAATTTTATGCTCATCAGGATTATATAAATCATCATTTACGCCCATCACTACATTTAAAATACCGTCTTCTTTCACCGGTGCAGTCACTACCACACGTTTTACACCTTGAGCTAGGTAGTGATTTAATAATTCGGTGGTTTTCATCACACCGCTGGCTTCAATGACTACATCGCAATCTGACCAATCAGTATCATCAATGTTTTTATTATTAGTTACATCAATGGTGTGTTTACCTACACTAAAGCTGTGCGCTGATGCTGTTACATTGTGTGCCAAACGCCCATGTACTGAATCAAATTCGAGTAAATGTGCATGCGTTTTAGCATCGCCAGCAACATCATTAATTTTAATAAATTCAATTTCAGGCCAATCAAGTGCAGCACGCAATGTTAAGCGCCCCATACGGCCAAAACCATTAATCCCTACTTTAATTGTCATAATAAATACCTTTAAAAGTTAATTAACAGCAGTTTGCTGCACGCTCAGGGCGGTTACCCATTGCATTGAGTCGATTTAAATCATCGTTATAAAATTCAATATTAGCGCTACGGGTTTGTGCTAGTACATTTTCAGCCCACTCTGGTAGGGCTTTATTAATACTGTAATACACCCATTGATTTTGCTTACGATCGCTCAATAAGCCACATTGCCTAAGCTGGGCTAAATGACGAGATACTTTAGGCTGGCTAAGCTCAAGGGCAGCCACAAGCTCGCATACACATAATTCTTGCTCATGGCTAATTAGCAGCATGGCTTTTAAGCGCGTATCGTCAGCTAAGCATTTATAAAACTGTAGTGGGTTGAGTTGTTCCATAGCGTCCTCATTTGGTTTATGCATATACAATAAAACAAAAAACAAACATATGGAATAGTGAATATATGAAATTTCGAATATAACTGATTTTATCTATTTTCAATTCATTTATAGATATAGTTGCGAATAAAAAACACGCGATGATCACTCATGGCGTGTTTTTATAAACAATATAAAGAGGTAAATTAAATAACTGAAAGTTCTACCTCAATATTACCGCGTGTTGCGTTTGAGTATGGGCATACTTGATGTGCTTTATTTACCAGCTCTTGCGCCGCTGCTTTGTCCATATCACCTAGTGATACAGCAAGCTTTACAGCAATACCAAAACCACCTTCAATAGCACCAATAGACACTTCAGAGTTAATGTAAGTATCGCTTGGTAAAGCAACTTTTTCGCTACCGGCTACAAATTTAAGTGCACCAATAAAACAGGCGGCATAACCTGCTGCAAATAATTGCTCTGGATTAGTGCCTTGACCATCATCACCACCTAACCCTTTAGGCGTTGATAAGTTAACATCTAAACGACCATCATCCGATTTAGCTACCCCTTCACGTCCGCCTGTTGCCGTTGCTTTTGCTGTATAAGCTACATTTTGTAATACATTCATAGTGAACTCCTAAGATTTAAAATTTTCAAATTAATTACTTTGCACGCAAAATAATAAGGCAATTAAATTCTGATTGCAATTACTTTGCATGCAAATTAAAATAAGCTATCTTGAATTGAAGGGTAATGCGATGTCGTTTGAACAGTTAAAATTAAAAAATCAGTTATGCCATCGTTTATATATGGCGTCTAACAGCATAGCCCGTGCCTATCGGGAGCCTCTAACAGAGCTTAACCTTACCTATCCTCAGTATGTTGTTATGATGGCGCTTTGGGAGCAAGATGAAGTAACCATCGCCGAACTAATCGATAAAACCGCAATTGATGGTGGCGCGCTTACTCAAATATTAAAAAAGATGACCAGCAAGTCACTGCTTAACGTTATAAAGGACGAACACGATAAGCGTAAGCGTTTGGTGCAATTGACTCACACCGGCCAATCTTTAAAACTTAAAGCTGCTGATATTCCAAAAACAATTTTCTGTAAATTTGACAGTATCGACACTAACCAAGCACAGCAATTAATGCAGTTACTCGATTTAATCGTTAGCGACTTAAGCACCCAGACTGAAGATGAAAGTGTCGATGCTAAAGACAGTCCCAAGTTAGTGCAAACCTAGCGTAAATTTATCCAATGTGGTGCTTAAGCTTTTTTATAGTTTAGTTATAAAAAATTAACTTATTGATTATTATTCATAAAATATTCAATTAACAATTGGCATACTTCTTCCTTCTCTCTTAATGACGTTAGCAACACCAAGGAAAAGTTATGTCTAATTTATACAACACTCTTTATTTTTTATGGCGCTTAGATATCACAGTGTGGCAAGTAAATGAGCCAACAAATACGCATACCACCAGTGAAAAAGAGCGTATCTATTCGCGTTAAACTATTTTTGAACAGACTTTGCAAGCTACCTCATAGCGTTGTATTGTAAAAGACTATTTAATTGGTTAGTGGAACGTGTATGCATGCTTTAGAAGTTAATTTTGACGGCTTAGTCGGCCCTACTCACAACTACGCAGGTTTGTCGTATGGTAATGTTGCTTCGTTAAATAACGCGGCGAGTTTTTCAAATCCGCAAGAAGCTGTATTGCAGGGCCTGGCTAAAATGAAAGCTATGCATGATAAAGGCTTAACCCAAGGGGTTTTTGCTCCTCATGCTCGCCCAGATTTAAATGTACTTCGCCGTTTAGGATTTACTGGCAACGATGCGCAAGTCATTAATAAAGCTTTTAAAGCTGATCCTATTTTATTGCGCGCCTGTTACTCTGCCTCTGCCATGTGGACCGCTAATGCAGCCACCATATCGCCTTCACCTGATACTAACGACGGCAAGGTACACTTCACTGCTGCTAACCTGAATAATAAATTTCATCGCTCTTTAGAGCCAAATACGACGACACGTTTGCTTAAAGCAATGTTTAATAACGAGCAATACTTTGCACACCATTCACATTTGCCTGAGCAAGGTTTTTTTGGTGATGAAGGCGCAGCAAACCATACTCGCCTGTGCGACAGCCATGGTGAAACCGGGCTAGAGTTATTTGTATTTGGTGCAAGTGCCTTTAACAGTAAACTGGTTAAACCCGTTAAGTTCCCTGCAAGGCAAACTTTGGAAGCGTCTGAAGCCATTTGTCGATTGCACAATATAAAAGATACCAGCCAAATACTATTACAACAAAACCCTGATGTGATTGACCAAGGAGTGTTCCATAATGATGTAATTGCAGTGGGTAACGCCAATGTTTTATTATGCCATCAACAGGCGTTTTTAAACCAAACGCAAGCATTAGACGATATCCGCGAAGCCTATGTAGGTAACAAACAGCTTTATATTATTGAGGTGCCAACCAGCAAAGTGAGTATTCAAGATGCTGTCAGTAGCTATTTATTTAATAGCCAACTGGTTAGCATGAATGACGATGCAATGCTGCTCGTTGCCCCACAAGAATGCCAGCGCAACCCTGCTGTAAAAGCGTATATTGAAGAGCTAATTGTTGCCGATAACCCCATAAATCAAGTGCAGTTTTTTGATTTGCGCCAAAGTATGCAAAATGGTGGTGGGCCTGCTTGTTTGCGATTACGAGTTGCATTAAACAGCCACGAATTAGCAGCGGTAAATCCTGATGTGATCTTAAATGAGCAAAAGTATACTCAATTATGTGATTGGGCTACTCGCCATTACCGAGATAAACTTGGTGCCAACGACTTTGCAGACCCTGCTTTACTTACCGAAAGCTACCAAGCCCTTGATGAGTTAACACAATTACTGAGCTTGGGATCAGTTTATCCCTTCCAATTAGAAGCCTAAGCTTTTTTTTATAGGGGGAAGATACACAGTATTTAAATCTTCTTCCTGTAATTAATAATTTTTAATTCAATTTAGGTTAAGTTTTTGTATCTATACTGAGTGATACTTTAAAGTATTTGGAAACCTAACATGAACTTAAAATCAACATTACTTAGTAGCGCCGTCTTATTAGCATTAACGGGTTGTGGTTCATCAAATGATGACTCCCCTATTACTCCTACCGATCCGCAAAAATCAACGTTCAGTTTAGGAGTTTCAGATGCGCCAGTAACAGGCTTAAAAGCGGTTAATGTAGTTTTTGACTCTATTACCTTGCGTTCACAAGGTGGCGAAGATTTTAGCTTCGAAACCCGTGAAGCCAGCGATTCAACCAAAGCTGAAATGGTTAACTTATTGGATTACACTGGCGATGATATTTTTTCCTTACTAGAGGGCGAAGACGTACCTGCGGGTGAATACTCGTGGATACGTGCTGATGTAATTAATGGTGATATAAACAACCTAACCGAAACCTCGCATGTTGTTTATGAAGATGACAGCACTGCACCGTTAATCGTAAAACGAAAAGGCAATGACGGGATCGGTGAAATTCAACTTGATGGTTTTACTCTGAATCAAACGGACAACACTTTTGTACTTGAATTTGATCTTAAAAAATCGTTAGTTGCGCCACAAAGCGGTAACGAAATAGTATTAAAACCACGTGGAGTTCGTCTTGAAAACCTTGCTGAGTCACAAGATATTGAAGGTACAGTAAGCGAATCACTTTATGCAAATTGTGAAACCGATAACATTGAGGTTGCCGCTGAAGATGGTTCATTTGGCCATGCTGTTTACTTGTATAACAGTGATGTAGAGCAACCACTTGATAATTACGAAGTCACTGAGGGTGAAACCCCTGTAGACGCACCATTGGCTACTGCAAATGTTGTACTAAACAATGAAACTAGCCAATATGAATTTGAATTAGCATTTATTACGCCTGGCGATTACCAGCTAGGTTATACCTGTAACGCACATATTGATGATGCTGAACTTCAGGATGAAGCATTTACTCTTTATCAGGTTCAGCCAGTAACGGTTGTAACCGGTGAAGATACTGAAGTGACATTTGACATTGCCCAATAAGCAATCAACTATTATAAATTTTAGCCCGCACTTGCGGGCTTTTTGTTTGGAGGAACTATGACACATAAAGTAATTTTAATTACCGGTGCCTCTAGTGGTATTGGCGAGGCGACCGCTAAAACATTAGTTAATAATGGTCACAAAGTAATATTAACTGCGCGCAGTGAAGATAAACTCAATAAACTAGTTGATGAGTTAGGCCATGAAAGTGCATTTAGCGTTTCAGCCGATGCCACTCAGTTTAGCGAGCTTGAGAGTGTAGTAAGTAAGGGCATTGAAAAGTTTGGGCGATTAGACGCAGCATTCGCTAACGCGGGCATGGGTGTGTCATCACCAGGCACAGTGAATGGCGATCCCCAAGAGTGGTCAGCCATGGTTGATCTTAACATTAAAGCGTTGTTGTGGACCGCAAAACTCACCTTGCCTCATTTACGTGAAAACCAAGGGCATTTTATTTTAACCAGCTCTGCAGCAGGAAGAAGACCCATTGACGGCTCTATATATGGTGCTACTAAATGGTTTGCACATGGCTTTGGTCAAAATTTAGCAGAGGAAATGAAACCCTGGCATGGTCGCTGTACCACTATTGCGCCAGGTATGGTAAATACGCCTTTTTTTGATGAAGCAAAACCCGATAAGCTCGACCCACAAGATGTGGCCGATGCGGTATTATTTGCTATTGAGGCCAACCAGCGTAATAGCGTACGCGAAATCTATTTAATGCCCACCAACTAACAAGATAATCCAAAGGCCAATCTTTATTGGCCTTTGCTTTAAAAGTACTTAATTGTGCTTTGTTAAAATTACTTTCGACTAAATCAATGAAAAGTCACACATTGAAACCTCCCTTACCATGCTAAATCTCAACTTTATGTCTAATATATAAATAAAGTAATTCAATAACTGGAACCCATTTAATGGATCCCCATAAAGCCCATAATATGCCTGCCCATCAATATGTTACTAATGATCCGTTGCATCAACTATTTGATGCAGTCGATTCTATATCGGTGCAAGGTTATGATGAGCAACGGCGTGTAATTTATTGGAATAAAGGCAGTGAATTGCTTTATGGGTATTCGCAACAGGAAGCCATTGGCAAAAAACTCGAAGATTTAATAATACCCACACCAATGCGAGAGCCCGTAATTGAAGCCCATAGTAATTGGATTAAGCATGATATTGAAATTCCCGCCTCAGAGCTTATCCTCAAACATAAAGAGGGTAATGATGTGGCTGTATTTTCAAGCCATGTTATGTTTACTAATCAATACAATACCAAACAAATGTACTGTATTGATATTGACCTTTCTGAGGTTCACAAGGCACAAGCAGAAGCCACATTTAATGCCAGTATGTTGAAAACTATCTTTGAAGCCATTCCCGACTTATTTTTTGTACTAGAGCAAAATGGCATCATTGCTGATTACCATGTTAATAATAGTAAGGACCTGTATATTTCACCTGAGCAGTTTATTGGTAAAAAAATGATTGATGTACTGCCTGAAAAAGTAGCGGAAAAATTTCAAATTCATATAGAAAAAACAATAGCTCAAAACAGTATGGTCAGTTTTGAATATGAATTGAGCATGCCTGAAGGCGTAATTTATTATGAGGCGAGATTGCGCCTACTGCCCAAAAAAAACCAAATCATGGTGATTATTCGTGATATTAGCGAACCACACCGCTCAGCAGAATTGATCCGTCATCAAGCTCTCTTTGATAGCTTAACCGATTTGCCTAACCGCTTTTTGTCTTTAGATCGCTTGTCACAAATATTAATGGAAGTACAAAAGAGTCATGAAAAAGCAGCGGTGTTTTTTTTAGACCTTGATGACTTTAAAAAAGTGAATGACTCATTAGGGCATGAAGTAGGCGATAAACTGTTAATTGCAGCAGCCGCTAGATTACAGCAAACACTAAAGCAAAATGACACTGTCGGTCGATTAGGGGGTGATGAATTTATTGTTTTAATATCCAGTTTAAACGATGAAAATGATGCTTTAGCAATTGCTGAGCGATTACTTCAAGCATTTAGAAAACCCTTCAAGCTCGAAGGCAGAGACTTAATACTGACATTAAGTATTGGTATTGCGATTTCTCCCAAAGACGGTACGTGTGCCTCGGTGTTGTTACGTAATGCCGACACCGCTATGTACCAAGCAAAAGCGATGGGGCGCAATACCTCCTCTTTTTTTACCCCGCAAATGAACGTTGCTATGCGCCGGCGTTTTGAAATAGAAGAGCAAATGCATGGAGCCCTGGAGCGAAACGAATTTGAGCTTTATTATCAACCGCAAATAGATGTAAAAACAAACACCATCATTGGCGCTGAAGCCTTGCTACGTTGGCATAATATAGTGTTAGGGGAAATCACCCCTGATGAATTTATTCCCATTGCAGAGCAAACAGGCTTAATTGCGCCTATTGGTTTATTTGTTCTTCAACAAGCCTTACGCTTTTTGAATGAATGGCAATCAATTAACCAGCAAAACTATACCATGGCGATTAATTTATCGCCGCGCCAATTCAGAGATCCGGAACTGGTTAATATAATTAAACATACTCTACATAAAAATAGCATTAATAATGAATGCTTAGAGCTGGAAATTACCGAAGGGGTACTAATGAATAGCCAAGCCTCAATTCATGATGCCTTAGTGCAAATTGATGAGCTGGGCATAAAACTGTCAATGGACGACTTTGGCACAGGCTATTCATCATTAAGTTACTTACGAGAATACCCTTTTGATGTGCTAAAAATTGACCGTAGCTTTATTGCAGGGATAACAAATAACAAGGCCGACTGTAATTTAGTAAAAGCGGCCATAGCTATGTCACACAGCCTAGAAATAAGAGTAGTTGCAGAGGGAGTAGAAACCAAAGAGCAGCTAGATTTACTCAACGAGCTAAACTGCGATATTGCTCAGGGGTTTTATTTAAGTAAGCCCTTATCTGGTGCCAAGTTACTTAATTTTTCATTACATTACTGCAAAGCGACTTAAAAGCACTTTAGTTAAAAAGTGCTTTTGCAGCTGCGAGTTAGCTCATGATTTTAAAAAGCAAATCGCGCACCGTTGCAGGTTCAAATGGTTTGTCACAAATGGCATCCACCCCGGCTTGAGCAATATTAGCTAAATGAGTATCGTTGGCCTCTGAGCTGACCATCAGGATTGGAATATGTGAGTAAGCATTCGATTTTCTAACGGTTTCAGTTAACTCTTTACCATCCATTTCTGGCATATTGTAATCTGTAACAATTAAATCGAATGATTGATTATTAAGCATTTCGATCGCCTGTTTACCGTCTTCTGCCTCTACAGGTTCAGGAATACCCATTCCCGCTAGCACTCGTATTATATGTTTTCGTGCAAAGCGACTGTCATCAACCACCAACACACGAAGTAAAGTGACATCAAAGTGCTCTAGCTCCACCTCTTGCTCGCTAATAATATCCAGAGTCGCTTTAAGCGCACGGGTGATCTCGTCGGCATTAAACGGTTTAGGTAAAATAGCTAATACGCCCGATTGCCTAAGTTGCTCTAAATGGCGCTTATTACGTTCGCTCGACACCAGCATAAACGCCTGCTGCTCAGTATTACTGTTACTGCGTATTGCCTGTAATAAAGAGTCTGCAGTACCGTCGCTAAAATACATACTGCTGATCACCAAGTCAGGGTGATACTTTGATAAAGCGGCCAGCGCATTTTCTTGAGTGCTGGCCGCTTCAATTTGTGTAACACCACACTGAGCCAGTGATTTTTTTATTAGCTTTTGTTGCACTTCAGAAGGCTCAACTAATAAAATAGATAAGTTGGCTATTGCCGTTAAATCACTCATTTCAATCCTGTTAATATTAATTAAATAATTTTTATAATGCTCATTATAAAGTAATAACTTACAAGAAAAAGCTAAAACAGCAACAAAACAGCTTGTTTACCTAAACTCAACAAACTCAGCTTAAAAACGATAGTTTATGCCCGCATAATATCGTCTACCCGAATAGCTTGAGTTTAATAACCGAGACTCTGTATCGTTACCCAATCGGGTTACTGACTCAGATTTAGTTAAATTTATCACAGCGGCTGTTAGGCTCAAGTCTTCTAATAAAGTAATTGATGCATTTACATCAACTTGCTCGTATGGGTCTTGATACACGTTTAAACCACTATTTAAACCCAACACGGTTTCACCGCGTTTGTTATAAGAAGCACGAATATTAAAAGCATCTCCCTCATAATATATCGAGGTATTGTACTGGTACTTAGCACTGCCAATTAAAGGCGATTTACCAAACTCTTTACCATCCACTTCTACATCGGCCTTATTGGTTTTGTTATAAGTGTAGTTTGCATAAAAACCAAAACCACTATCAAAGGCATGCTGTATAAATACTTCAGCCCCTTTAGATACAGCATCAGTGCCATTGCCTACAGTGCTATATGGCGACACAGTAATATTTCCTGCCTCAACTATGCCCTCTTTACCTGCAAAATCTTGTTGTACGTCAATAACTAAGGGAACAACAAAGTTATCAACAGTTTTATGAAATAGTGCTAAACCAACGGCAGAGCCTTCGCTGTAATAATATTCAATAGATAAATCCGCTTGCACCGACTCAAACGGTTTTAAGTTTTTATTACCGCCACTGCCACTAAAACCCGGAATTTCATTAAATTCAGCTCTGTCGTCGGCCCACTCATCTGAAACAAACGTAATGCGTTGTTGCGCACCTAAATCGGCATAATCAGGGCGAGACATTACTTTTGCAATAGCGCCGCGCACAACAATATCTTCGCTGGCATCCCATGCAATATTAAAGCTAGGTAAAATTTGGGTATCGGTATTCTCTTGAGTAATGAGTTGATAATCTTCAACAAATCTATCGTCTCCGGTTACCGCCTCCCCGCTTTCATCGTCAGTATGATCCAGCAAATATGTGTATAGATCGGTTGATGATGTCATGGTTTTCGTGCGTACAACACGTACCCCTAAATTACCGCGCACGCTATCAAATTCAAAATCACCTTGTAAATAAAATGCCGCTATTTGCTCTTCAATATCATAAATGAAATTATCTTCTTTACGCGTATACGGAACATAATGACTGGTCACAATATCGCGGTATTTATCCCAATCAATGCCGGGCATTTGGTTTATATTAAAACCACCCGCAATGTTAGCTTCGTTGATAAACACATCTTGTGCTAGTGGCATGCCGTTGTTCCACTGATAACTGTCAAAACGAGTGATCCCCCCCTCACTGGCTTCTGCTGCGGCAATATCAAAATTAGGATCTAAAAAGAAGGTATTACCGGTTTCACGATGCAGTGTGGCTTCTCGGTACTTTACTCCAGTTTTAATTGTTCTTAAAATGCCCCAATCAGTATAAATATCAAAGTCAGCTTGGTAGTAATCTTCTTCGAGTTCACTGCGTACAAAACTTGAATTTGACGAGCCCGGATCGCGACCGCCTCCCACGCCATTAAGTAGGTTTGCTAGCGTATTTGGGTCTATATTTAAACTAATGTCGTTTTCATTAATTTGCCAACCCGCTGTTTGCGCAGCATTTTCTATACGGCTTTCATTTTCACCGGCGTTTGAGCTTTTATAGGCTGCCTCCCAACTCTCTTTCGGCCCACCTTCAGAGCGTGTATTGCCTGCCACAAAACGGGCTTTAAAATAATCGCCTTCGTAGGTTAGGTTGAGATCAAAAGTATCAGAGGTTGACTCTTCACGTACATAACTGCCTCGCATCCACGGCAATTGCATATCATTTTCTATACCACTTGCAGCTGCATCAAATTGCATTCCATTAACTATCGTGCCCGACTCATCCAAACTTACATCGGTTAAAAAATCAGGATTTAAAGACCACTCAGGTATATCAATCACCGACTCAGTTCTATTTTTATCAAGTGAAAAACCAAAGTAGTTAAAACCAATTTCAATGCGGCTGGTTGGGCGCCACTGCGTACTAAATTGTACCCCTTCTCGCTCACGTAATTCGTTTACAATTGAGCCACGAACCACTTGAGGAAACCAAACATTGTTATAATTATTGCCCTGAGCATCGGTTACTGAGCCCCACTGATTATTGTTATCAACCGGCGCGCCATTTATATCGACCGGTTTTTCACCAATAAAGCGCCACACATTTGCATCGGTGCCACCTGAAAGAGTGCGGTTAGTGCGTTTTTGTGAGGTATAACCAAACAACATGCCAAAGGTATCAGCCTCGTTCTTCCAAGAGTAAAGTGCCGTTACTTGCGGCTCAGATTCTTCAGTTACATCAGCATAGGTACTTTCAATATTAATCACCCCTGAGTTTGCATCCATACTTAGCGGTTTACGACTATGCATTAATACCGTGCCGCCCACACCACCTTCATCTAAACGTGCCTCTGGTGATTTATACACTTCCACGCTTTCAATCATGGCTGAGGGGAGTAATGCATAATCAAACGAACGAGATGGCTCGCCTGGTGATGACGCAATAAAATTACCATTTAGCTGAGAAAAGGTCAGCTCAGATGATAATCCTCTAATACTTACCGATGAGCCTTCGCCTCCATCACGGTCAATCACCACGCCAGGTACGCGTTGTAATGAGTCTGCGACATTTTTATCAGGGAACTTACCAATATCTTCCGCTGTAATCGCATCAACCACAGAGCTCGACAAACGCTTTATATCTAAATTAGCCGCCATACTGGAACGAATACCACGCACCTCTATTACTTCCATATCCTTGCTTTCTATTGCTTTATTTTCAGCTTCATCCGCATATGCGTGATTAAACACAGATAAAATTGAGATGCACAGCGTTGATTTAACAAAACGTGGAAGTGAGTGAGCAGAGGTTTGAGTTATCCGATGAGCGGTCATAGTTTTAACAGTTCCATTTAAAATACAGTTAATACTTAAAGATGAACGTACCAAGGAAAGCTGATACGAAAAAAGTAGCTGTATTCTACACAACCAAACTTAATAGCTTGTTAATGTAAACTGACGAATAAATGAATGCTGTATCAATAAGTAACCTACTCTAATAAAAGTAGGGAGTTAAGCAGCAAAATGGCTATTTAGCTGCTTATAAAGGGGCATAAAAAAGGAATGACGCGATGAAACAGCAATACGCCGTTATTTTTTAGCGCTAATAGCCTGAATATAATAGCCTAAACTCGCATGAGAAAGCTCACCCATATGGCTGGTAACTAACTCTCCTTGACTATTATAAAACAAGGTGGTTGGTAAGCCTGCAGCACCTGATTCGCGACTCACATTACTGCTTTGATCAAAAAATACATGATTAAGATCGAGTTGCTGTTCATCAAGGAACGCTTTTACCGTGTGTAAGTCCTCACCTTGATTGACAAACGCCACTGTAATGTTTGGATTATTTTTTTGAGCCGCTTGTAACACCGGCATTTCTTTTCGACACGGCGGACACCACGACGCCCAAAAGTTAATAACCACCGGCTTACCTTTGAAGTTTTGTAAGTTAATTTGCTGCCCTTGAATATTATGCACAACAGACTGCGGTAACTGCACACCCGTTTGATAAATAGACAGCGCAAAGTTAGGAATAATCATTGAACAAAAACCAACAAACCCAGCAATAGCGTAGTTTTTCATTACCGCTTTTTTACCACGCGCATAAAATGCTAAAACCACTATACCGCTGAGCCAACCATAATAACCAATAAAACCACCGTCGCTAATATTAAAAAGCTGCCACCAATTACCTTGATAAGCATCCCACATAGTAAACACAAACGCTAAACGCGAGACTAAAAAGCCCACCACAATTGCTTTAAAGACTGTGTCTAAAATTGCTTTTTGTAATGGATGTTGGCGCGTCAATAAATAGGTAAGCCCCCAAAAAATGCCTAACCCTAAAAAAATAATTAACTGAGAAATGGAAATAACTAAAGGCCCAAGAGAAATACTTAACATTTTACGACTCTAATCAATACAATTAATCGGTATGTTACACAAAGGCACAATTAAACCAATCATAATTTCCTTTTTACCCCTAACTCATTGCAAATCCGGTTCTCATATTTAAATACAAATAAATTAATAAAATTAAGACGCTAGCAAAAAATGTAAACGGATGGTTGTAAAAAAACAATTTTAGCTTTGACAATATAAATCTCCGAGTGGTATGTTGGTATAACAGGTTAATGGTATACTTTAACTGCATCATTGTTGCGTTAAAGTATTTCAAGGTAATTCATTTAGCTGATTAAAAATAAGCATATAAAAAATATAAATATTACTTGGGGATATCATGATGAAATCAAAAACGTTTGTTAAGTCACTACTGGCGATAAGTATTGCGTCTCTAAATACCGCTGCAATTGCTGCTGATGAGCAGGACATCAAAGTAAATGCAAAAGTTGAAAAAATAATTGTTACCGGTTCACACATTAGCAAAGGTGATTTTGAGTCCGCTTCACCCGTTAAAATTTTAGACGCAGATGACATCGAAGGCGTAGGTGCAGTCAATGTTGGGGATTTACTGGCTAAAATGCCTTCAGTTGTTGGAGACACCACCTCAGCAAGCTCTAATATCAGTGAGCAAGACTCTGGTTTAAATACTGTCGCGTTGCGTAATCTAGGTTCATCACGGACACTGGTATTGGTTGACGGCAAGCGGTATGTATCTGGTATGTCAGTAGGATCTGGCTATGGTGTAGACTTAAACACAATCCCCACAACCATGATCCAAAGTATTGAAGTACTTACTGGCGGCCAATCTGCCGCTTATGGCTCTGATGCCGTTGCCGGTGTAGTTAATATTATCCTCAAGAAAAATTTTGATGGCGTTGCATTTAAAGCACAGGCAGGACAAAGTGGCGAAGGTGATAAAAACACCACTGATATTGAGTTTTCTATTGGTAAAAACTTTGATGACGGCAATGCATGGTTATCTGTAGGCTACTCAGAAGACGATGGCTTAATGGCAAGCGATCGTGATTACTCTCGTGTACACAAAGATGCTGTAGATACTGATGGAGATGGTATTAGAGATACCTCTGCTTACGTTGGTTCATCGCATGTTTTTGGCGGGCGTATAGATAAATATAACGGTGATGGCAGCTTATTCACTCGTACTGACGATCCTGCCACCTCTGATGCGTTTAACTTTCATGATTATCGTTCAATGATAGCACCACTAACACGGCATTTTGTTGCCAGTGGTTTATCTCTTGATCTAAGTAATAAATCACGTATGAACTTCACTGCTAACTTCGCTCGTGTAGATTCTCGTGCACGTTTTGAACCTATCCCACTAGATACACGAAATGATATTTTTAAGCTCTCTAAAGGAGGCTCTACGGGCATAGATATCGCTAGCCATCCTTGGTTTGCTGGAACAGAACTTGGCAATAACTTACTTGCAGATGGTATTACAAATCTTGATGATGCAAGCTTAACGTTCAGACGTCTTTATGAGTTTGGTGATCGTGGCGCTGAAAATACTCGAAGCACATTTAGAGTTGCTGGTGAATATGAATACGATATATCTAACGATATTTATTTAACCGTCAGTGGCACCTATGGTGTTACTGATCAACAACAAACTAACCATGGTGATATAAACCTAGACCGTGCTCGCTTTGCCTTAAATGTAGAAGACGATGGCGCAGGTGGTTATCAATGTGCTGATGAAATTGCACGAATTAATGGCTGTGTTGTATTTAACCCATTTGCTCTAGATGGTATTTCAGCTGAAGCAGTTGACTACTTAGCGGCTGACACTAACCTTGAGGGCAGTATAGAGCAAGTGGTTGTTACCGCTATTTTGGCCGGTACACTCGATTATGCAATTAGTGATAACGTTGACAACATCGGTTTTGCAGGTGGTGTTGAATACCGTGAAGAGAAAGGCCATGAAACGCCTGATCCATTACGCCAAGCTGGTATTGTACGTGGCGCGGCAATTGCCAAAACAAGCGGCTCTTTTGACGTTGTTGATGTGTTCGGTGAATTACATATTCCATTACACGAAAAACTAAGCCTATCAGCAGCTGTCCGCTTTGGTGATTATTCATCGGTAGGCAGTACGACAAATTGGACATTAGGATTAGATGCGCCTATTTCAGATAGCATACGTTTACGTGGTGCTTTAGCAACAGCGGTACGTGCACCTAACGTAAGCGATTTATTCGCTGGCGGAACGGCCACCGCAGCACTAGTTACCGACCCTTGTGATGGTATTACTAATGCTGATAACGGGAATATTGCCAGTAACTGTCGCTCAATAAATGCAATCCAAAACCGTATTGATAGCGACGGCGCATTCAATTTAACCCAAGTAGAACGCCAAAATACCTCAGGCTTATTAAGCGGCTCTACCGATGTTAAAGAAGAAAAAGCAGATACGTTCACAGCCGGTATCGTATTCACTCCAGAATCATTTTCTGGTCTGCAAATGTCGCTCGATTATTACGATATTGAAATAGATGATGCGATTGCAAAAACTGACCGTACCGTTATTTTAAATCGTTGCTACTCTGCAGATCCAAGTAACTTTGACGCTAATTGTGGTGGCTTGGTACGACGTGACGGACGCTCAGGTGCAGCCCTTGAAGTAAACGCAGCCTCAGGCAATGAGAACTTAATTGAAACCAAAGGGCTTGATATTGATGTGTCATACATGACCGACTTGGGTGATGGTGACCTATACGTAGGTTTTGCTGCAAATATTTTAGATACTTACAGTATTACAGGCCTTGAAACAGGTGACAAACAAGAACTGGCCGGTGAAGTATTATTTCCAGAGCTACGCTTTAATATAAATGCTTCATACACCATCAATGACTTTAATGTTTATTGGCAACTACGTTATTGGGATGAAGCTAAAGACCGTAACGACAATACAGTTCTCACTGAAGATCTTAACTCTATTGACTCACAAGTTTATAACGATGTTCGCTTTAGTTATAACCTTACTAATCAAATTAACGCCTACTTTGGTATTACTAACCTATTTGACGAGCAACCTCCTCACTTAACCGCAGGTCATAAATATCAGCAGCAAGGTACGCTTACAAATGGCACCGCTTATGATTTAGTCGGCCGTGCTTATTATGCTGGGGTTAAATTGAATTTTTAATTTTAACAGTAACTTAGCCAATAATTTTGATATTTAACGTATCAATTTAAGAAGGGCTGAATTTTCAGCCCTTCTTCTCAACTTCAGCAAAAACCGAGAACCCTCTCATGAGAACCACACTAATAGCCGAGCAACTGTTTGATGGTAAAACACTACATGAAAATCACCCTATCAGTATTGAAGATGGCAAAATCATTGCGTTTGATACCGTAAAAGGCGCCATTGAAAATAAAGTAAGTGGTTTATTAACCGCAGGATTTATTGATACACAAGTAAATGGTGGCGGCGGTTACTTACTTAATCAAGACACCAATTTACACACTTTAAAGGCAATGACTAACGCGCATGCTAAATTTGGTACTAGTAGCTTGCTCCCTACCTTAATTACCAGCGATGTTAGAAAGATAGAGCAAACAGCAAACTTAATAAGCACTGCTTTAGCACAAAATACACCTGGCATTATTGGCGTTCACTTTGAAGGGCCGCATATTAGTGAGCCAAAAAAAGGCATTCACAGTAGCCAACAAATTCGCGGTATAAGCCAGCAAGAATTAGATATTTATTGTCGTGACGATTTAGGTATTAAAGTCGTTACTCTCGCACCTGAAAGTGTCAATTGTGACATTATTAAAACCTTAGTTGCAAGTAATGTACACGTTTGCCTAGGGCACTCAAATGCAACGTTTGCACAAACAAAAGCGGCATTAGCAGCCGGTGCTAGCGGCTTTACTCATTTATTTAACGCAATGTCAGCACTGGAGTCACGCGAGCCAAATATGGTTGGAGCAGCCTTGCTCGATGAGCAGAGCTGGTGTGGGCTTATTCTCGATGGTCATCATGTGCATCCAAGCACAGCCAAATTAGCCTATAAAGTCAAAGCTGCACATAAAATGATGTTGGTTACCGACTCAATGTCGACCATAGGTAGTGAACAAACACATCTTCAGTTTGATGGTCATCAAATAAGCCTAACCGGCGATAAACTAACTAGCAATACCGGTCAATTAGCAGGCTCTGCTTTGAATATGATCACTGCAGTAAATAACGCTGTAAAAATGCTAAATATCCCATTTATCGATGCGCTTAAGATGGCCAGTTTATACCCTGCCCAATTCTTAGGTATTGCCGATTCTTACGGGCAATTATCGATTGGCTCAAATGCCGATTTAACTTTAATTTCTACAACAAATTCGTCGCCGCACATAGTAAATACATGGATTGGCGGCAGAGCAATATTTTAAAAATTTAAGAGGCTTACTATGAATAAATTAACAGGACTGATCGCCGCCCCTCATACCCCGTTTGATGAAAATGGAGATGTTAACTTACCGGTTATTGATCAATTAGCAGAATTACTTATTAAACAAGGCGTTAAAGGCGTTTACATTTGTGGCACTACTGGCGAAGGCCTTAATTGCTCTGTTGACGAACGTAAAGCAATTGCACAGCGTTGGGTAAGTGCAGCAAAAGGTAAATTAAGCATTACAGTTCATACCGGCGCACTCTCAATTGTAGATACGCTAGCACTGACCAAACACGCTGAAACACTAGATGTTTTTGCGACATCAATTATTGCGCCTTGCTTCTTTAAACCTGGTTCTGTTGATGATTTAGTCAATTACTGCGCGAGCGTTGCAGCAGCAGCTCCTAGCAAAGCCTTTTATTATTATCACTCAGGCATGTCGGGCGTGATGTTTGATATGGAGCAGTTTTTAATCAAAGCCGACAAGGTTATTCCTAATCTTGCAGGGATTAAATTTAACCATGTTGATTTGTACGAATTTCAGCGCTGTAAACGCGCTTGCGATGGTAAATTCGATATTCCATTTGGTGTTGACGAGTTCTTACCCGGTGGGTTGGCTGTCGGCGCGATTGGTGCTGTAGGCAGTACCTACAATTATGCTGCACCACTTTACCTCGATATTATTGACGCTTTTAAACGCGGTGACCAAGAGACAGTCACTGCCCTGATGGATAAAGTAATTAGTATTATCCGCCCGCTAGTGCAATACGGCGGTGTTGCAGCTGGTAAAGCCGCTATGAAACTACATGGCATTGATGTGGGTAACCCTCGTCTACCAATACGCGCACTAAGCGAGCAAGAAAAACAAGATGTTGTGACCAAAATGAGCCACGCAGGTTTTATGGATCATCAGCCGTCATAAAGACTTATTAAAGCGCTGCATACTAAACTTAAGTAAGCAGTCACTAATAAATTTAAACCTCCCTACAAGCCGCATAAATGCGGCTATTTCATTTTTAATGAATCGCCTAATTTATTACTTCTTTAATGAATCTCCTAATTTATTACTTCTTAATTTTGGCTTGATATATATAAGGGCTACGCTGTACTGCTTTTACTTCACCTGACACCCAATATAGGGTGTCTTGATATTGCGCAGTTTGGAGGGGGCCGGCACCACCAGCAAAGGGGACAAGCTGTTTGAGTGCTGACCAAGCACCGCGTTTTAAATCAAACACGATTTGTTTACGGTTAAACTTAAATGCAGCTACTGACATAGAGAAGTACTGTTGTTTAAATTGCGCTAACGCTTGGCCTTGCAATGTTGTTAATTTTAATACTGCGTTATCAAATATTTGCTTGTTTACACCACCTAAAAATAATATTTTATTTTTGGCTAAACGCAGAGCACTACCTCCGGCAAGGGTGACGTCTTTATTATTCAGTTGAGTATTGGGTAATGCACGCCAACTCGCTGTGCTGTAATCAAAAGCATAAGCGTCTGTGAGTGCAAAATTATGCGAAGTTGCTTGCGGATTGAACCCACCAAATAACATAAACTCATCGTTTATACTTATCGCCGGAAATTGCGTACGCGCAATGGCGGGTAAAGCAGGTATGTCACTATCACACCGCGCACTGACAAAAGAAAATTTACAGACCTGATTTGAAATTTTACCATCTACACTACCTGCAAATAGATATAAAAAGTCATCATGTGTGTCGGCTGCACCATCAGACCAAACAAATGGCAGTCTAGCGACTATTTGGGTTTGAGGTATGTGATTTTCATCTAGCGTTAACTCTATAACCGTGTCGTACGTCTGTTGATTATTTTTACCGCCCACCAAAAGCAAGTGTTTGTTTTTAGTTACTGTTGCGCCATAACCCATTGCCATAGGCAGCTTAGAGGTAGCCACTAACTTAAATTGGTTGTCACTAATATCGTATACATAAATTGTGTCATGGTAATATTTGCTAGCACCATCAAAATAGGGGTGCCCATAAGGGAAATTAGCCCCACCCGCTATAACTAAATATGAACCAATTACACCGGTATAGGCTGCTGATATTCCCGTCGGTTCTCCTTTTTGAGTCGAAAGTGGAAGTGAAGCCACTTTCGACCAATTAGAAATCACACTATCTGTTTTAGCCTCAAGTGGCACACTAAAAAAACTACTTAACACTAGGCAACTAAGCCACATCATTAATCGATGCATACCATCCTCACTATTTAATTAAAATGAAAAAAACCTAATCTAAGCGATTAGGTTTTTTTACAAAAAGTGAATTAAAACTTATATTTCAGACCAACAAAGAATTGACGACCAATGATGTCATAAGCCCTTGGCTCAGTGTTAGTACCTGCAGCAGAACCGGTTACAGTGCCTCGAGGAATAATATCCGGTTCTTCATTAAACAAGTTATTGGTTCCTGCATACACATTAAATGACTCATTAAAGCTATATGACGCACGTAAATCTACGTAATAAACTGAATCCAATGTATTTATGTCATCAGATAGCGTTTGATTAACATCATTATTTACATCATTTTGTGTTTCATCACGAAAGGTAACTTGAGCAAATAAATTAAAGTCTTCAGTCACGTTATAAGTCGTGTTAAAGGTATATCTAAATTCAGGGTAAAGTACTTCGCCCTTATAGTCGCGCTCAACGCCCGATTTACTTGTTGTCACATACTCATCTAAATAAGATGCAGATAAACTCAAGTCTAACTTATCCATGGTGTAAAAAACTTCAACGTCTACACCACTTGTTCTAACTTCACTTTCATTAATTGCCTTGGAGGTAATATTTAAAATAGGGCCGTTAACAGCACGCACCACATTACCATTACACGATGCGTCAAATTCAGTTGGCGACACATCGTAACAACGATTAATGATCTCACCAGCACCTACATTTAAAATTGCATCTTCAATTTCAATAGAGTAATAATCTAAAGAAACCGAAAGTGAATCAATTGGCGTGAATACCGCGCCTAGGGTATATGTGTCTGCTGTTTCTTCTTGTAAGTCTTCAGAACCCATTTTTAAGAAGCGTTCATTCTGGCTTTCAGAGCCTACCAGTGTAAACGAGCCATCAGATGCAATACGTTGTGCAATAGAATCTATTGAGCGACAGTTCTCAGCTACATTACCTGTAGAATTTGCAGTTACCCCATCACATACATCATGACCACCAGTTGCACTTGCAGAGCCTGCAGCGTAAAGGTCATTAACATTAGGTGCTCTTACCGCACTAGAAAGGCTTGCACGAAGACGCACGTAATCATTAATTGGTGCATCAATTCCTAAACGATACGTTGAGGTATTGCCAATTGACGAATAATCACCAACCCGCATCGCCAAACTTACATTAAGCCAATCATAAACGGGTAATAATACTTCACCAAAGGCCTCATAAGAATAAAAGCTGCCTTTTGTTGGAAACACTTGTAGTCTTCGAGTGATACCTGCTTGACGGAACGCATCAGGCGTTTCTGCTCCCTCTTCTTTGCGGTATTCAATACCTGCAGCAAAACCGATAAACTCATCATTAAGAGTAAAAGGTAACTCACCAGATAAAACACTATTTACTACATACTGTTTAATAACCCCGGTTTGGCCAGTAGAAATACCAATATAATCAACTGCCTCATCAGAAAAACCTGTCACACCCGCTAAACCTAACTCACTGTCAGTTGTGCCAAATGGGTTAATAGGCACACATCCTTGCCATCTATCTGTAGCATCGGCACATTGATAACCTCCATTGCCATCTTCTTCAATATTCAAAGCCGAGCGAAGTGCGACTAAATTTACATCGCCACTGTTTTTCTGTACTTGATTAGTTGTGCCATATACCGCTGAAGTACTTAATAAAAGACCACTATCAAATTCATAATCTAAATTACCCGCAATACGAAAAGTGCTGCGATGATTTTCTACGCCTAAATTATCAAACTCAGCTAAACGTCTAAAAGTATTTACCCGATCTAATGACGTTCCACCCGACGCTTGTAAAGCCGGTAATAATTGACTTTGCGCACTGCTACCATTAAAAAACGGACTATCCGCAACATCAATTCCCGTCACTCCCCCTCGGTTAACAGCAAATACATCATTTACTATGCTCAAAGGTGCAGTTTCAATATTGGTAGAAGAATTTACTTCAGAATAATTAATTTCAAGCTCAGCAAATACCTTATCTGAAATATCAAATGTCATGCCTGCTGCTGCATATTGTCGCTTATAAGGTGCAATCGCTTTTCGATAAAAAGTTTGATTATAAAAATCACTCTCGCCATCAAGCTGCCCATCTGCGGTTATTTTTGGCGCAAATTGACTAAACTCATCACCGTTACCAAAAATACTCACATCAGCAAACTGAAATGCGCCACCATCTACGTGCATTGGTCCGTTTCTAACACGCAATGTTTCACGCAGACCATCACCGTCTTCATCATGTACATTAATACTATTTCTTGAAAAATCTCTGTCCCTAGCCATTAAATCATCTTGATTAGCAAGGCCAACAGAAAACCATGCATTACCAGAATCAAAGTTTTTGCCATAAGTGAAATCTATGTTTTGTCTAGCTGCGCCACCTTCATCTGAATCAGCACCAAACACATTAACCTCAACACCTTCAAAATTCTTTTTGGTAATAATATTTATTACACCTGCAATGGCATCAGAGCCATAAATTGCAGATTGGCCACCGGTTAGTACATCAACTCGTTCAATAATCGAGGTAGGAATGGAATTTAAATCAACACCATAGCCATCACCTGCGGATGTACCCGACACATATCGACGGCCATTAACTAATACAAGCGTTCTCGCTGTACCTAAATTTCTTAATGACGTGGTACTAATACCTGAACTGCCACCGCCATCGCCATTATTCGATGCATCATTAGTACCGGCAGTTACTGAAGGTAATCGGCTCAATGTATTGGAAATTGAAATAGCAGCCACCCCTTCAATAGCTTCTTTACCTAGTTCAACAACCGGTGAAGACGAACTAAAGTTGGCACTGCCTTTAAAAATATTTGAGCCAGTAACATTAATACGCTCAATATCTTTTTTTGCCTCTGACTCTTGCGCAATAACTTGCGAACTTAATACGGCTGCAATACAGACCGATAAAGCGGATAAGTGATGCTGAACTTTATTTTTTTTCATGGTTTTCTCTCATTATGACAATGTAAATATAACTGGGTGAATAAATATTATACAATCAACCTATCATACCAGTACACCTTCAACAAGATTTTAATTAACATTTAAATCACATTAAATAAATAATTTGGTTGGATGAAAAATAAAAGTAAGCACTTAATAACAGCAAAAACAGTTTATTTATTACTCAAAAATAAGCCGAGCAATAATTGTTCAACAGACAATCTTTGGATTATTTTTACCTTTTTTATTTAGTAAGGGGCTTATATGCTAAATCAGACATAAAAATATGCGTAAAATACACATTACTTTTGAAGAACACTGGCTTTAAAATTACCAGCCATCGTTATCTGCAACTCAGTATAAATTATCTTTTTTAGCTGCTCCCAACTCCGCTGGTTTTTTGCAAAACCAGGAAACATCGTGAAATGATCATCTTCTTTTAAAATGTGCAGCACTACTTTACTCAAGCAAGCGCACTCTATAAAACTCAAAGCTTGGTTTATATTTACTTCTTTATCCATATCACCATGAACGATGATATACCTAACATTGGCATCGACTAGCTGAGCAGGATTACTGTTTGCCACACTTGTTTTTATATTATTGTTTTTGTTTAACAATTTAATTATTTGCTCTGGCTGCCCTAAGTCTTCTGCACGTCTTAAGTCTAGGACTCCAGCAATTGAAATCACCGACTTTACCGTTAAATAGTTCGGCTTATACAAAATCGAGCATGGATTAATCATAGCCCTCGATGCTGCCCACGTTGCTAAATGCCCTCCTGCAGAGTGGCCAATAAGTGTCACCTTGCTTAAATCTAGTTTATGCTGTTCAGCTAAACTTGATAAGAAATCGACCCCTTCGCCAACATCGTTCAGTATGCTTGGCCATGGCGCTGTTACATTAGCTCCTAGACTGTTCATCCTTCGATATTCTAAATTCCAAATAGCGATATTGAAGCCTTTTAAATACTCAACAATATGCTTCGTTGGGTAAGTGTCTAAGCTGTGGTTATCTTTCCAATATCCGCCATGAATCACAATAACCACAGGTAAATAATGATTGTTTTTTGGTCTAATTAATTGGCCATATTGCTGCGAATCGTCACCATATTTATATATATTCACTTTTAAACCTATCTATTAATTTAAAAAATCAGTAGTTGTATTAACCACACACCGCTGGTATAACAGCTACACCACAATACATCAAATGCTTAGTTCTACAGAATAATAATTAGGCTAATAAAAATTGATTATGCTCTGCTGCTACCGCTTTACTACAACTAAAGGAATTAATATGGACATACTTTCAGGCGCATACGCATCTGTTCCCGCTGACTCAAGTTGGGATCAGCAAACCGAGCAACTGTTCTATAAAACATTAAAAGAAGACGTCGCTATTAGTGGGTTGGAAATTCCATTTTCGGGGCAGCTCAACAGGTTTGGAAATGAGTGGTTTTATGCACAGTTAAATTCAAATTGGCGCAATGTGATTACCTGTATCCCAGGGACAATGGCCGAACTTAGTAAAGATCCCTATTTTGGTATTGCTTCAGACAATGAAGCAGGCCGTAGTAAAGCCATTAAATTTTACCAACAAGCGAATCAACAAATTCAACAGTTAAATAGTTATTTTAATAAACAGATGGTTACCCATATTTTAATCCATAGTGCACCGACAATTAATGAGCAAGTCCCCTCTTCAATCCGCGCCTTAGTTAAGTCGCTTAACGAATTACAACAATGGGATTGGCATGGTGCTAAACTAGTAATTGAACATTGTGATGCTCAAATAAATACACAACACAGCGAAAAGGGGTTTATGCGCATTGAAGATGAAATTGATGCTATAACAACTGTTAATAAGCATGCTAAACAGAAGCTCGGCATTTCTATCAACTGGGGACGCTCGGCAATAGAGGCTAAAAGTTGTAATGGTCCTGTAGAACACATAAAGCAGTGTATTAAGGCTGATTTATTAACTGGGCTTATATTTTCAGGTGCCAGCGACACTTCTGATGTTTATGGTGTATGGAAAGATAGCCATATGCCACCTCAACTCAATGACTTTGATTGTATAAATAATCGAGACTCTGTGCTAAATGAAGAACAAGTTAAACGCTGTATGCAATTACAAGCAGGCACGCAATTAGACTTTGTCGGCTGTAAAATATCATTACTTCCTAATAAACAATCGTTAGCAACCAGAATAAAATATATACAAAAAACGCTAGCAATGATAAAAGACTGCATTAATTAAACTTTCCCTTAAATAGGTATATTTTAGGTAGAGTTAGCGAAATAATCGCGCTGTGGTACAATAGGTAAACAACCAAATAGTTGATAGGTTTTTAAATGACATTAAAAGTTACTCGCCCAGTTGAACGAAAAAAATTATCTGAAACCGTTGAAGAAGAACTCGAGCGGATGATCAGGCAAGGTGAAATCGCAGAGGGTGATGCCTTACCATCAGAAAGAGAGCTTATGGCTGCTTTTGGTGTTGGTAGACCATCAATTAGGGATGCACTCGCAGCACTTGCACGCAAAGGTCTTGTAAAGATAAGTAGTGGCGAAAGAACCCGAGTTACCCGCCCATCCGCAGATACAATAATTGCTGAACTATCAGGAATGTCTAAAGACTTTTTGGCTCAACCAAATGGTTTAAAGTATTTTGATCAGTTAAGACGTTTTTTTGAGTCAAGCCTTGTAAGGCATGCAGCAGCGTCAGCGACACCAAGCCAAATAAAAGAACTTGAAGAAGCGCTTGAGTTAAACGGAAAGTCTATCGAAAATGATAGTCAATTTAGACGGACTGATATTTATTTTCACCGTGTGATAGCCTCTATACCTGGTAACCCTATCTTTTTAGCTGTTCACCAAGCCTTAATGGATTGGCTAATTGACTCGCGTCCAGATCGCATTAATACCGCGGAATTAAATAAAAAAAGTTATGATGATCACGTGGCCATTTTTGAGTGCATAAAAAATGGTGATGTCGAGGGCGCAGATGCGCAACTCTCAGCTCACATAGACTATGTTTTTGATAATTATTATGGCTGATATAAGTACACTTTATAAATTAAAAAAAGGCTAATTTTAGCCTTTTTTTGTATCTTAAATGTTAAAACAATGGATTTATGTCAAACCTAGTGGTATAACAGGTATACACTACAAACAGGTATACAGTTGCACTATGAGAAAAATAATTACATTTTTATTGCTTCTAGCATCAAGCCATTCATTTGCGCAAACACAGTTAAACTGGCACCCCATAAAGGGGGGGGCTGAACATTTAACAGTAAATAAAAATACAGTTTACTTCGCAAATAATGACTCGGTATTTATTTCAAATAGTCATTACAACAAACTCATTAAATTTGATCTAACAAACAATAATGTTATCTCAATGCTTCCCCTTAGCCCGACTGAGGGTAATAGAGCGGCAGCGATCTCTCTACAATATGGCAAGAAAACCTTTATATTAGGAGGTGAGTTAGATTCGATTCAATCGACTATGGTAAATGTGTTGCAGTGGAATGAGTCATCTAAAAAATTAGTGTCTTCTCAGTTTACTAATTTACCGCGTCCACTTAAGCAGATCAGTGCACAAATATATGAAAATAATTTATATGTGGCTGGCTTCGACCAACAATGGTATTTTTTTAAGATTGCAGTTGATAGTGAACAGCGTAAATGGACTCAGCTCAGCAGCGATATATTTACCTCAACTAGTACTCGCCAATTAAAGTTAGCAATACAAAATGATGGAAAAAATGACCGACTTTATGCCATTTCTGAAAACTATTCATCCAAAAGTTATGACGCTAACTCAGCGTTACTTATGCATATGTTTAACCCTGACGCCAATACTTGGATGCCCATTGTTAATCGAACAGCTAGTCAACTTGTTGAGACAAACTCGTTAATTTATGCTTCCGCTTTAGGCCAGTCGCATTTATTAATTGTTACAAAAAACGGTCACGCTAAATCGTTTAATACCATCACAAAAGCCTGGTCAAACTATGAAAGCTCAAATTATACATTTCATAACATAGTGGCTAATAGAGCGCATACTTATGCTCTAGTCACCGATACAAATACTGCTAAAACAACACTTGTCGAAGGCAAAATTAACAATACAGCTCGTGAATTTGGCTGGCAAAACATGCTGGTATTGGTAGTTTATTTACTATCTGTTGTCATGGTTGGTTTGTATTTTATGTTTAAAAACAAAAATACCGATGACTACTTTAGAGGGGGACAATCTATTCCTTGGTGGGCAGCAGCCTGCTCAATCTATGCCACCATGTTAAGCTCATTAACCTATATAGCACTGCCCGCCATTGTGTATCAAACAAACTGGATACTTCTGATTGGCATTTGGATGATTATTGCCGTTGCTCCAATAGCCGTTTATGTTGCTATTCCATTTTTTAGACAACTAGATGCCACTAGCGCCTACGAATTTTTATCAAAACGATTCAATATGTCAGTACGCCTTTTTGCCAGTGGTTTATTCACCTTATTTCATATTGGTCGAATGGGTATTGTAATGGCACTTACTGCGCTGGCTTTATCAGCAGTGACACCAATTAGTGCAACTGAGAGCGTGTTAATTATGGGCGTATTGTGCTTATTGTATTGCACTTTAGGTGGCGTAGAAGCGGTTATTTGGACCGATACGATTCAAACAGTAGTACTACTTATTGGGGCTGTAGTCTGTTTTTTTGTTATTATTGCTGGGTTAGATGATGGTTTTACAAGCTTTATTCAAATAGGCTTTGCAGATGACAAGTTTACCATTGTAAACACCGACTTTAGCTTTGAAAGTATTACCACTTTATCTATTTGGGTAATAATTCTGGGTGGCATTGGGCAAAACTTATCAAGTTATACGGCCGATCAAGCCGTTGTTCAAAGATACATGGTTACTAAAGATCCAGCTGCTGCTGCAAAATCTATTTGGGCCAATGCTATTCTTGCTGCCCCTGGCGCCTTATTATTTTTCTGTATAGGTACGGGCTTGTATGCGTTCTATCAACTTAATCCTGAAAAACTCGATCCGAGTATTCAAATAGACCAAATTTTCCCTACTTTTATTTCTAATGAGCTCCCTATTGGGGTAGCTGGGTTAATTATTGCCGGTATTTTTGCAGCTGCGCAATCAACGGTTTCAACTAGCATGAACTCAATTGCAACCACAGTACTTACTGACTTTGTTAGGCCATTTAACTTAGTTAAAAGCGAGAAAGCTTATATGAGCCTAGCGAGAATTTTAACATTTGTATCGGGGGTTTTAGGCACGCTTGTCGGGCTTATATTTATTGACCCTGAAATCCGTTCACTAATGGAAGCTTACTTTAAAGTTATCGGTATGTTTATGGGGGCACTTGGCGGTATTTTTATACTCGGTGCATTGACCAAAAAGGCAAACTCGATTGGCGCTATTGTTGGCATTATTAGCGGAGTGAGCTTAATGATTTCAGCCTGGAAATATGGTTGGGCTAACGGCTACTTGTATGGGACGATTGGCATTCTAACCTGCTTAATTGTTGGCTACTTTGTTAGCTTACTATTTCCTGCCCACAATAAAGATTTAACCCGATTAACCTTGTTTACGATGAAAGACTAAGCAATATCAAGAGTGAAAGTTATGAAAAATTACGCATTAGAAAACGAGCTAATTAACCAGTTGAAAAATAGCTTAATTGCATCATGTCAGCCTGTAGATAATGGCCCAATGGATAAACCTGAACATATAGTTGCTATGGCATTAGCAACACTTGCAGGAGGTGCAAAAGCATTGAGAATAGAAGGTATAGAAAATGTACGTGCGGTTGCAAAAGTAGTAAATGTCCCGATTGTTGGTATTGTAAAGCGTGATCTTGATGATACTGAAATTCGAATTACACCTTATATTGAAGATGTAATTGCACTTGCGCAAGCTGGCGCCACCGTTATTGCTTTTGACGGTACAGACAGACCGCGACCAGTGGATAGATTAACATTATTAGCTGAAATTCATAACCAAGGCTGTATTGCGATGGCTGACTGCGCCGATTTTACTGGCGGTAAACTGCTGTATGAGGCTGGCTGCACCTTTATTGGAAGTACGATGTCAGGCTATTTAGACCTATCTCAAACACCTGAAGAACCCGACTATCAATTAGTGAGTGACTTAGTCAGTGCTGGTATAAAAGTTATTGCCGAAGGGCGCTACAACTCGCCTGAGCGCGCTGCAAAAGCAATTGAACTCGGTGCATTGTGCGTCACTGTTGGCTCGGCAATTACCCGCCTTGAACATATCACCGGGTGGTTTGTACAAAGCATTAACAATGCAAAGAGTGATATTTAATGATGAATATTGCCATTGATATTGGCGGCACTAAAATAGCCTGCGCACTTTTTGATAATGATCAAATCGTTAATTCAATAAAAGTTGACTCTATTATACATACTAATATTGATGACTTAGCTACATACGTTTACAACGCAATTGAAAAATGGGTACCTCAAGCCAGCTCAATTAATATTGCTTGCACTGGCCAAGTTAGCGCAGAATTTGTGAACTTTTTATCTGTGCGTCGTAAATTACCATTAAAAGCACAGTTAGAAACCCTAACTAGCTTACCCGTCACTATAATTAACGATGCCTCTGCAGCAGCTTGGGCTGAATACACGGTAAATGAGCAGGTAAAAAATAAAAACTTTATTTACATTACCGTATCAACAGGTGTGGGTGCTGGCATTATATTTAACAACCAAATAATCACCTGTGCCGATGGGTTTTGTGCTCACCTAGGCCACACCGCGGTACATATTCAATCAAACCACAACTACACCTGCCACTGCGGTAGAAAAAACTGTGTTGAGTCAATTGCCTCAGGCACAGCTATTGCCAAACATGCCAGCAAGGCACTAGGTAAAACCCTCAATGCAAAAGACGTATTTACAGACTACGCTGAACATCCTGATATTGTGCCTATTCTGGACAATGCCGCATCGGCAGTATCTGAACTAATTTGTAATATGAAAGCTACGTTTGGCAATGAAACGGTTGTTATTGGAGGCAGTGTGGGTTTGTCAGCATTATTTTTTAATAAAGTAGCTGAAAAAATTCAACAAGCACCGGTAATTTATCAAGTAACCTTGTTACAGCCGGTATCGGGTGCTGATGCCGATTTAATCGGTGTGCATCACTACGCTAAAAATCAATTAATAGAGAAGTAAAATGCAAGTACTCATATTTGATGATAAAAAAGCGGTTGCTGAAAACGCAGCAACGCTGCTACAAAAGTTAATTTTAGCAAAAAGCAATGCAAATATAGGCCTAGCCACAGGTAGTACGCCTATTGATTTATATAAGCAGCTAGTGTCGCTGTATAAAAATCAGCAGATCAGCTTTGCTCAGGTAAATACGTTTAATTTAGATGAGTATTACGATATCGATGAAAATAATAGTAATAGCTACCGTTACTTTATGAACAGCCAGTTATTCGATCACATAGATATAGATAAAAACAACACCTATTTACCAACTTGCAACGCCAAACAAGATCCCAGAAAACAAGGCGAGCATTTTGAGCAGCAAATAGCGGCGCTCGGAGGCTTAGATCTGCAACTTTTAGGCATTGGCGGCAATGGCCATATTGGCTTTAATGAACCCTCATCAAGCTTTGCATCTCGCACCCGAATCAAATCGTTAACTGAGCAAACCGTGTCAGACAATAGCAGAATGTTTTCTGCTGATGAGCAACAACCAAAAATGGCGATGACCATGGGTATTGCTACCATAATGGACGCTAAATATGTGCTATTAATTGCCACGGGTAAAAACAAAGCACAAGCGGTAAATGCTATGGTAAACGGTCCACTTTCGGCAAGTTGCCCGGCGTCAATTTTACAAATGCATAAAAACGCGATAGTGATGATTGACAGCGACGCCGCCAGTTTATTAGCTAATAAAGATTACTTTACCTGGGTCAGTCAGCAAAACCATACCATAAACGAAATATATGGGCAGTTTCCTGACCTATAACCCTGCTAACGCGGGGTACTACTCAACATTTAAAACATGCACACCGCAAGCGAACCCGTTAACCTTACATATTTTTCAGCCCGCTCATCTATATTTCACGATGAGCCGGATCGGGCTTAATGCAATCAATTGGGTGCTCACTTACACAAGTGGGGTTGTCGTAATGCCCTACACATTCAGTGCATTTACTATTTATAAGTAAAGCCACTGTTTTTCATTAAATCGTAATACAAATTAGTAACATAGCTTTTTATTTTAAGATGTAAATTACAGCCGCGAATTATGCATTTTATTCTCTGCTGCTTTGTTGATCTTAATCAATAAAATTCGCCGCAAGACCTGTATTTATATAGGTTCGTATAAAGTGAAAAGTCATTGTCAACGCCCACTAAGGCTCAATACACAAAAGCAAAACAACTTAATAGTTAAAATTGTTTTGCTCAATTAGTTAACCGCAATCACCTCCTGCAACTGGCAGAATAGATCCTGTAATATAGCTAGCTTCATCAGAAGCTAAAAATAAAATTGCTGCGGTCTGTTCTTCAAGTGTGCCGTAACGATGCATAAAGCTAGTTTCTTTTGTCTGCTCAACGACCTCGTCATACCACACTTCTTGCTCTTCACTTACTTTGTCAGTATTTCGCGGAGTAACTCGAGGAGGCGCCTCAGTCCCACCAGGAGCGGTCGCATTTACCCTTATATTATGCTGAGCGTATTCAAAAGCTAATGAGACAGTTAGTGCGTTTACACCGCCTTTAGCTGCAGAGTAAGGCACTCTATTTATTCCTCGTGTTGCAACTGAAGATACATTAACAATCGCCCCTCTTTTATTATTGAGCATTGCTGGAAGTGCTGCATGACAGCACCATAATGTAGGAAATAAAGAACGCTGTACTTCTTTTTGAATTTGTTCCGGTGTATAGCTTGCGTAGGGTTGCATCCAAATAGTTCCGCCTACGTTATTTATTAATATGTCCAGACGTCCAAAAGAGTTAATTGCAGCATCAATAGCTTGCTGAGCCCCTTCTGCCGTCTCTAAATCAGACACAACAGCAACAACTTCGGTACCTCTACTTTTCAATATTTCTGCAATCTTAAATACATGATCCGACTGATCAACGATCACAAGCTTTGCACCTTCAGTAGCAGCTCGGGTTGCAACCGTTAAACCAATTCCTTGAGCGGCTCCAGTAACAACCATAACTTTATCATCAAATCGATTGCTCATAATCACACACCATCTTTTGTACTAGTTGGATTAAATTTTTCGTAGTGAAATGATAAAGGTTTTATATTTTCTGTAGTTAAAAAATTCATTACAGCATCTACCATTGGTGGTGGGCCACATAAATAGACATCTGCTGACTCAATATCGAAGCTTATAGCATCCATATGATTAGTCACAAATCCTTTTCGCTGCTCTGCACATTCAGCATTAACGACAACCGTATCGTAGGTAAAGTTATCCATTTCCTCACTAAATACTTTAAGTGCATCTAGCTTGACTAAGTCTTGCATATTCGTTACGCCATAAAGCATATGAATCTTTTGGTCTGTCGGATTTTTTTTCAGTTGCTCAAGCATTGATAAAAGAGGCGCTAAACCGGTTCCCCCCGCAAGCATCACTATAGGATTTACGGGTGCGCGTAAATAAAAACTCCCGATAGGCCCCGTTACTTCAATTTGATCGCCTTTATTAGCCTGATTAGATAAATAATTACTCATCAGTCCACCCGGCATGTTTCGGATCAGAAAAGTGGCTGTTGTGTCACCTGGTAATGAGCTAAACGAATACGCCCTAGTTTTATTTGTACCTGGTACATTCAAATTAACATATTGACCAGCTAAAAACCCCACCGGAGCCGATAATGTCATCTCTAGCTCAAAAGTCGTTGCAGATAGTTTATCAATACGAGAAACTGTGCCCATTACATTTGTAGTGCCTGTTTTACACATTAATGAAGTAGCAGGTACAGATATTACAACATCACTTTTTGGTAACATTTGGCATGTTAAAATCAAGCCTTCACTCGCTTCTTCATCTGTTAAAGCATCATCTATATACTCTTCACCTAAATCATATTGACCTTGTGAACATTTTCCCTTACATGTACCACATACACCGTCGGAACAGTCCATAGGGAGATTTATCTGATGACGATAAGCGGCATCTAGAACCGTTTCACCTTCATTACTTGTTATTACTCTCGTAATACCATCTTCAAAATTTAATGCTACATTAAATGACATAATACTCTCCCACTCTACACATGATAAACATCAAGAACTTGATTTATATAATCATTATTTAATATTATACGTTTTTCTTTAATGAGTGGCTGCTCGCCAGTTATGTCGATAGTATAATACTGTGTTCCAAAAAATTCGGATGTTTCGCGATATCTATGGCTTAAGGTATGAAAATTAAAACGCAAAGAAATTGAAGTTGAGCTTGTTGCTAGTATTTCAATATTCGTACATTGGTGTGTTGTTCTAGCCTCTGGCATACTAGCACCAGAACGCTCTGTTTTAATACGATATACACGGTCTTCTAATCCCGTTTTATTTGGGTAGTAAATCAGTGATACTTCTTTTTGTGGATCACTAATTAACTCATCATCGTCATCCCATGATGGCATCCAATAAGTTACATCTTTATGATAGCAAGCTAACCATTCATCCCATTTACGATCATCTAACAAACGGGCTTCTTTATATATAAAATCTTGAATTTGTTGATATTTCATTGTCTTTACCTCCAAAACTATTGGTTTGCCACAGGAATATATAAAGCGCGTTCTTTTTCAATTGCTCTAAGCATTTCATTGACCCAATGTTGGTGATGAAGAATATAAAGACCTTCGTCTTCAGGTTGGGTACCTGTAGAAATAGGTTTTAACCCAGCTTTTTCCGCATAATGGTCGCCACCTTCTAGCCAGTTTTTTGCACCCCGACTCATATCATTCCACTTTAAGCCACTCGCTTGATATCCACCTTGACAAGCTTTGAATTCCTCTAAATCGTCAGGTGTTCCCATACCACTTACATTAAAAAAATCTTCATATTGACGAAGGCGCTTAGCTCTATTTTCTTTAGATTCACCCTTTGGTGCAAAGCAGTAGATACTTATTTCAGTTTTGTCCACAGAGATAGGGCGAAGAACACGTATTTGTGTTGAGAACTGATCCATTAAGTAAGCGTTTGGATATAAACATAAATTTCGAGTTTGATGAAGAATATCATCTGCTCTAGCCTCACCGACTTCGGAGATTAATTCATCTTTGCGACTGTAAATAGGTCTTGCAGCAGGATTTAAAAGACGTGTCCATAACATCATATGACCATGATCAAATGAATAGTATCCGCCTTCAGCCGACCAACCTCTGGCATCAACAGCTTCTGTGCCACCTTCATCGTAATTTCGATGTCCCATTGTCGACAAATAATTCCAGTGAACAGTACCAACATGATAACCATCGGCACCATTCTCTGCTGTCATTTTCCAATTACCTTCGTATGTATAACTCGAAGTACCACGAATAATTTCGATACCTTCAGGAGCTTGATCAACGATGTTGTCAATCACTTTCGTTGTCTCTCCTAAGTGCTCACTTAGTGGAAGAACATCTTCGTTAAGACTACCAAATAAGAATCCGCGATATGAATCAAAACGTGCTATTTTTTTCAAATCATGAGAACCGTCGGTATTAAAACTATCAGGATAACCACCTTTTTTTTGATCTCGTGCTTTTAGAAGCTTACCTGTATTAGAAAAGGTCCATCCATGAAATGGGCATGTCATAGAGGTTTTATTACCCCTTTTTTTACGACATAGAGTCGCGCCACGATGTGAGCAAGTGTTTAAAATTGCATTCAAATTACCGTCTTTTCCACGTGTGATAAGTACAGGTTGTCTACCAATCGTTGTGGTGAAATAATCTCCAATTTCTGGTATTTGGTTTTCATGTGCTAAAAAGACCCAGTTACCTTCAAAAATATGTTTCATTTCTAGTTCGAATAAACGTTGATCTGTAAACATACCTCTATCACTGCGATAGATACCTTTTTTTGAGTCAACTTCTATGGCGGCTTTTACTTTAGCCTCTACTTCATTAAGTTCATTAATCATGTGTGTGTTTCCTATGTGTGTGCAGTTAAAGATGTGCTTTCTATCTTTACTGTGATGCTCTTTCGCGAGGATGCATATCCTGAGCTGCAGACTTGTCGGTTTTAACTAAACAAATATTAAATTCAACATCGAAGTAGTTGTCTTCAAAGCCATTTTCTTTAATAAGAGTTTTATCAGCAATCGGTCTTGCATCAATAACCAGTTCATCTTTTGTAGCAAACGCAAAATCATCATATGTGTATTTGTCACCAGATAAGTTAATTTGTGTTGTTAAGTGTTTATATGATGCTTTTGAAACAAAGTAATGGATATGTGCAGGTCTGTTTCCATGACGACCTAGCCCTTCCAATACCTTTATTGTTGAGCCTCCAGGAGGGCATCCATAACCACTAGGTACAATTGATCTCGCGGTATAATTACCGTTTTCATCCGTTTCAATACGTCGACGTAAATTGAATGCACTTTGTGAAGGGTCAAAGTACGAGTAACCTCCCTTACTATCAGCATGCCAAATATCAACAACAGCTCCTGCAATAGGGTTACCCTCTTCATCAACGACTTTTCCGTGTAGTAACATACCTTGGCCTGGTGTTTTTCCATCTACCATTTTAGCTTCCCCAACACTAAGCGGAGCGCCTTCAACATAGAGTGGCCCTTCTATTGTGCGAGGTGTTCCGCCATCCAATCCTTCTAACTTATCTTTTGCGTCTGCTCTAATATCTAAATAATGATCAAACCCTAAGCCAGGCGCTATAAGTACTGACTCATTATTAGAACCAAGCTCATTTATATAGCAAGCACCTTTCCAAAACTCTTCGGGGGTGATATCTAAATCTTCAATCATCTGATAAATATCTGAAAGAAAGCGGTGCATAATTTGCTTTAAGCGAGGATTGCCATCAGCTTTATCGAGCCCTGCAGCTTTGAGTAATAAGTTTTGTACCGCTTCTGTTTGCATAGTTTTAACTGTCATAATAATCTCCAGTATATTTTTTTAGGAAGTTGTTCTTATTTGATAGATGAAGGATGGGCACACAAAGGTGTTACTTCTATTTCCATAAAAGGAAACAATGGCAGTGCACTCAATACATTATGTAAATGAGCATTATCTTCTACTTCAAAAATACTGATATTGGTGTATAAACCGACAACTCTCCATAAGTGAAGCCAGACACCTGCTTTTTGCAGCTCTTTTGCATATTGCTTCTCTTTAGCTTTTATGTCTGAAAACTCTTCCTCTGATAAATTTGTTGGTGGGATAACCTTCATTTTTACTTGAAATAACATTATCTTATCCTCTTTTTATTTGCGTGTGTATTGCTTAAATTTGGCTTCATCAATTTCTAAACCTAAGCCTGCTAGGTTCGGAATTTCAACGCCAAAATTATGATATTTGAGTGGTGTTTTAACGATGTCATCTTGCAGTAATAATGGTCCGAACATTTCAGTTCCAAACTGCATTTGAGGAATAGTCGACCAAGCATGTAAAGCGGCAGCTGTTCCTATAGAACCTTCTAGCAACGTCCCTCCATACACATCAATACCTGCAGAACTGCACACTGTTGCAACTTCTAGTGCACTTATTAACCCCCCAGACTTTGCTATTTTGAGTGCTACAGAACCGCTAAAATTCTGTTTAGCTAAAAGAAATGCATCTTCTTTATCTGCTATTGATTCATCAGCCAAAATAGGCACATTGAATTTTTTAGAAAGTCTTGCCAAAGCCGCAAAGTCTTTTGCTGCTGTAGGCTGCTCGATTAGTTCAATGCCCGCTTTCTCAAGTGCAGCGATACCTTTGGTTGCTATTGACTCGTTCCATGCCTGATTTACATCAACACGAATACTGACACTGGGTCCTAGTGCAGCTTTAACTTTTGTTACATGGGATATATCTTGTTCCAGCGTATTGGCACCAATTTTCATTTTAAAATTGCGATGCCTTTTAGTTTCAATCATGCTAAGCGCTTCGTTTATATCTTTATCTGTATCACCTGAAGCTAAAACCCACAGACATTCAATATGATTATGGCAAGCGCCACCTAACAACTCAGAAATAGGAACGCCAAGTTGCTTTCCTTTCAAATCAAAAAGTGCTGTCTCAATTGCTGATTTCGCAATAAAGTTACCTCGAATTGACTTATTGAGCATTTGAGTGAGGCTTTTAATACTGTGATAGGGCTTATTAAGAAGTAACGGTGTAATATAAGTATCAATATTTTTTTTGATACTTTCAGGACTTTCAGGACCATAAGCGAGACCACCAATAGTTGTGCCCTCACCTAACCCCTCAGCACCATCTGTGTCTAGGATACGAACAATAACCATTGACTGCATTGCCATAGAAGTCATAGACAATTTATGTGGTCTTATTGTTGGAATATCGATAATTGTCGTTGTAATGTTTGCTATTTTCTTCATGTTAATAACTAGTGTCATTTGATTAGTTTTATGTAATTTAAATTTTATTATGATAAGTTACCAATATTGTATTAGTTACTATCGATACCTTGGGGGTATGGTGGAATTACGTCATTTAAGGTACTTCTGTGTTGTGGCAGAAGAGTTAAACCTAACTAGAGCAGCTAAAAAGCTCTTCATTGCACAACCACCCTTAACTAGGCAAATCAAGCAGTTAGAGGAAGAAGTAGGGGCTGATTTATTTGTTCGTGTACCTCGAGGTTTAACCCTTACGCCAGCAGGGCTATTTTTTTATCAACATGCGACTCAAATACTATCTAAAGTATCTGTAACATTAGAGGAGACTCGTCGGGTAGCACAAAGTGGTAAATCAGTTTTTGGAATTGGCTTTGTTCCTTCTATTTTTTATGGACAGCTACCCAGCATGGTTAGACGCCTTAGACAAAAAACTAAAGCTGAAATAATGCTTTATGAGTTAAAAACTGGTGAGCAATTAGAAGCGCTTAAAAGTGGTAAAATTGACATTGGCTTCGGGCGTATACATATTAAAGATGATGAAATAGAGCAAACGACCCTGTTTCAAGAACCGATGTTGGTAGCACTACCTAAAGGACATCCATTAGCTAACAAGCCTATTTCTATTTTTGACTTAGCAAAGCTACCCTTTATTTTATACCCTGCAGGTCAAAGCCCTACATTTGCTGATATATGTTTAGAGCTTTTTGTTAAAAACGGATTAAGTGTAAGAGTGAACCAACAGGTCAACGACATACAAACAGCTCTTGGGCTGGTTGCTTCAGAAATGGGCTTTGCGTTAGTACCTGAGCAAGTAAAAAGAATTAACAGAGATGATGTTGAGTTTGTTGAGCTAGAGGACAAATCTTTAACTTGCCCTGTTATTTGCAGCCAAAGAAAAGAAGCCCATAACGATATTATGCTCTCTGCTATAAATATTCTTAATGAATTAGTAACAAACCGAACTACAGGCAAATACCCATGAATCAATATAGACTAAAAAACCTCTTCACTTAGTGTGTTGATGGATTTGCTCGGCTGCATATTTTATAGCAGGTAGGTACTCGTTATACAGTTTTTCATTACTCGTTCTAAGAGAGTTTGTACTGACATTGATTGCACCAATTAGTTTTCCATGAAAATCAAAAGCTGGAATAGCTATAGACAATAGCCCTAATTCTAGCTCTTGATCTACAATACAATATCCTTTTAACTTTATTTCTTTTAACAGAGATATGAATTCATCACGATCTGTAATACTGTTTTCAGTGTGAGGGGTCAACTCGTTCAAAGTAAGCCACTCTTGTTGTTTATTAGCTGACAATTGACTCAATAAAACCCGACCCATTGAAGTATAAGCTGCAGGAAGCCTTGTTCCTGGTGAGAGGTTTATCGACATTAGTCTGTGAGCTGCCGAAGAACGAACGAGATAAACAATTTCTTTGTTATCCAATATTGATAATGAACAAGATTCACCGATGCTGTTTGTTACTTTATGCAAATAATGCTGTACAACATCTAAGTGGTCATTGGTAGCATTAAAAGCATAAGCCAAGCGCAATACTTTAGGTGTTAACAAAAAAAGTCTGCCTTCTTTATCAACATAACCTAACGAATGAAGTGTTAATAAAAACCTACGAGCTTTCGCTCTATCCATACCTGTTCTTTGCGCAACCTCAGAGAGCGTCATCTTTTTATGCTGTTCATCAAATGCGTTTAAAACATCAAGACCGCTAGCTAAAGCACCTACATAATCTCGATGATCTTCATTCAGTTTATCTATTTCCATCATTAAATCACTTTTATATTAATAATTCCGATTATTGCCTACTCGTCAGCAGCATACCAGTAAAACATTAATGTTTTCATATAACTAAACATTAGTAATAAAAAAATTACTTTTTTATATTGACCATCAATAAAGTATATATTAACTTGTTCGCATAATAAATAAACATTCGCAATGCGAACGGGGTTGAATTATGCCAATATTCTTAGATTTAAAAGATGCAATAGCCGAGGTTGTAAAAGACGGTGATACTGTCGCAATGGAGGGATTTACTCACTTAATACCTTTTGCTGCTGGACATGAAATAATTCGACAAAAAAAGAAAGATCTGACACTTATTCGAATGACACCAGATATTATCTATGACCAACTAGTCGGTGCAGGATGTGTAAAAAAATTAATTTTTTCATGGGGAGGCAATCCAGGCGTAGGTTCTTTGCATAGAATAAGAGACGCTATTCAAAACGGCTTTCCATACGAGATAGAAATTATTGAGCATAGTCATGCTGCTATGGCAAATGCATATGAAGCTGGCGCATCAGGATTACCGTTCGCTGTTTTCAGAGGTTACGTCGGCAGCGAACTTCCAGATGTTAATCCGGATATAAAATTTATTTCTTGCCCCTTTACAAACGAACGTCTTGCATGTGTTCCCGCGATAAAAGCTAATGTGGGTATTATCCATGCACAAAAGGCCGATAGAAAAGGGAACGTCCTAATTGAAGGTATTATAGGTGTACAAAAAGAAGTAATTCTTAGTTCATCTAAAAGCATTGTTACTGTCGAAGAAATAGTCGACGATTTAAATAATCATCCAAACGCTTGTATTTTACCCGCATTAACTATTGATGCTATCTGTTTAGTTCCTAAAGGGGCTCACCCCTCTTACGCTCATGGTTACTATCCTCGAGATAATCAGTTTTATAAAGATTGGGACTCTATCAGCCGTGATAGAGATAGCTTTCAACATTGGTTGGACACTGAAATACTTAAACTGGGAGAAGAGTAATATGACTATTGAATATACCCCTTCGGAGATGATGACATTAACAGCTGCTCGTGCTTTACGCAGTGATATGACTTGCTTCGTTGGAATTGGATTACCCAGCGAAGCCGCCAATGTAGCACGCATGACCCATGCACCTGACATCACACTAATCTATGAGTCTGGTACTATCCAAACTAAACCTGATATTTTACCATTATCGATCGGTGATGGAGAACTTTCCGAGTCAGCTTTAACGACAGTGTCTGTACCTGAAATGTTTCGGTATTGGCTGCAAGGTGGGCACATTGATGTTGGCTTCCTTGGGACTGCGCAAATTGATAAATTCGCAAATTTAAATACAACCGTCATAGCTGCTAACCACCCTGATGGCCAAAAATCAGGAAAACATAGCTATGCAAACCCGAAAGTGAGACTTCCTGGTGGTGGTGGCGCACCTGAGATATCTACAAATGCCAAAGAAGTTCTTATAACCGTAAAGCATTCAGTGCGAACTTTCGTTGAACAAGTCGATTTTGTTACCACCGTGGGTTATGGACGAGATGGTAAAGCTCGCGATGGAGTAACTAACTTGGGAAAAGGACCAACAGCTGTTATTACTGATTTATGCATACTCAAACCAAACCCTGAAACAAAAGAGCTAACTGTAGTCAGTATTCATCCTGGTGTCACTGTTGAGCAAATAAAAGCCGCAACAGGTTGGGAAGTTAGTTTTTCAAATAATCTTGTTACTACACCTATCCCTTCACAAGTAGAGTTAAATGTCCTACGTAAGCTTAAGCTAAAAACAGAGTTAGCTCATAACACGAAAAGAGGTATGTAATGAAAGTATTTATATGTTCTCCCAAACGTTCAGCAATTGGTCGCTACTCTGGCAAACTAGCCTGTATTAGACCTGATGACCTTCTTGCACAAGTGATAAAATCTGTAATAGAGGATTCACCCGATCTTGATCCTTGTCTGATTGATGATGCAATCTTTGGTTGCGCAAATCAAGCTGGTGAGGATAATCGAAATATTGCCAGGATGTCAGTTTTATTATCAGGTCTTCCTGCTACCGTTTCTGCTACTACTATTAATCGTTTATGTGGTTCAGGTATGGATGCTATTGGTAGTGCCTTTCGTGCAATTCTAAGTCGAGAAGCTGATATCTGTATTGCGGGTGGTGTCGAGTCTATGTCTAGAGCTCCTTTTGTAATGGGCAAAGCTGCTGGATCTTTTGACCGTAGTCAAAAAATAGAAGATACAACCATGGGGTGGAGATTCGTTAACCATAAATTAGATAGCCTTTATGGTACAGAGACAATGCCTGAAACAGCTGAAAATGTTGCTGAACGGTTCGGTATTTCCAGAGATGATCAAGATAAATTTGCACTAGCATCCCAAGAAAAAGCATACAAAGCACAACAATCAGGACGTTTTGCAAAAGAAATTGTTCCCGTATATTACAAAAGCAACCACGGAGAAGTGACTCAAATTAATGATGATGAGCATCTACGTCCAAATACAGATATTGAAAAGTTAAAAAAATTAAAAGCACCTTTTCGTGATGGCGGCTCTGTAACAGCAGGCAATGCTTCTGGGTTAAATGATGGAGCTGCTGCAATGATTATTGCAAGTGAAAGTGCAGCTTTAAAAAACAACTTGGTACCAATTGCACGTATTGTTGGAATGGCAACAGCGGGAGTTGAACCAACTTATATGGGTATTGGTCCTGTCGACGCAGTTAATAAGCTATTGGCAAGAACAGGCCTAACCCTTGAGGACATGTCAGTAATCGAGTTAAATGAAGCTTTTGCTGCACAAGCTTTGGCCTGTATTCGTGAGCTAGGCTTACAAGATAACGATAAACGGATCAATCCAAATGGTGGAGCTATTGCTTTAGGGCATCCACTAGGTATGTCAGGTGCAAGACTAATACAAACTGCCGCAGTACAACTTCAAGAAACTTCTGGCCGCTATGCTTTATGCACAATGTGCATTGGTGTAGGCCAAGGTATTGCAATGATAATAGAGAAAGTTTGAAGGGGCGAATAAATGAATTTAAACAATCAAAGCATTAATGTAAAACTTCAGGGCAACCCAAAAAACCCTCCTATTATTCTAGGACATGCACTAGGCATGAATTTAAATGCATGGGACTACGTTAGCGGCATATTATCAAATAACTACTACGTTTTAATGTGGGATTTACCCGGGCATGGGAAAAGTGCTCCCTTGAGCAAAGATAAAAGTCAATTGGGTGAATTAGAAATTGTAGGTGAGTTATTGAAAATTTGTGATGAACTTAAAATCGATAAGTTTCACTATGTTGGTACTTCAATTGGCGGTGTTATAGGCCAACAATTATCTATTTTTTATCCTGAGCGTCTTCTCAGCCTGAGCTTAACCAACACCGGAGCAAAAATAGGAACACCTGAAGCTTGGATGGAGCGCAAAAAGAATGTAGAAGTTTCAAGTTTAAAAACAATGAACGTTGATATTGTTAGTCGTTGGTTTAGTAAAAAGTCTTTATCTGACCATCCCTATTTATTAGAAACTTGGAATGATACTCTCGCAAAGACTGATGATCATTCTTATGCATTGCTTTGTGAATGGCTCTCAGAACATGATCTTCGAGGAAAGCTTAAACCGCTTAATATACCGGCAATTTTTATTGCCGGTTCTGAAGATATTGCAACTCCCCCACAAGTCGTTCTTGATTTAGCAAAATATATGGAAATAAATGATATTTGTTGTTTTGAGAATGTTGGCCATATACCATCCGTTGAAATTCCAGATATTTTTACCAACACACTAGTTACATTCCTTATTAATAGTTGATCTCATAAAAAATCTAGGATTCGAGCTTTCTTATTTACATTAGAGTGTAATAATTAATCCTAGATTTTTCATCGTTTGCTATGCTGAAATCTCGAAAAAGAGGGGGATATAAGTTAAGTGCTCAGAGAATTATCAGTACTGCAAGACATGCCTTGGCGTTTTAAACAGCAACAAGCAGTGCAAGTAAAATCTAATTTTAAAGTAAACAGTGGCAACATGGCCAAAGCCGCTGCACTAAAAGGACTGGGCTATGCTATTTGTTCTGCACAACTAAATCAG
>NZ_PNDH01000090.1:0-1232 GCF_005887175.1 Pseudoalteromonas sp. S1612
TGATCTGCTTTAATCAAACAGGACACTTTAATAATGGAATATAATCCAATTATTGAGGTGTTAAATGACAAAACGAACAAACAGAAGTTACACAGCAGAATTTAAACAAGAAGCTGTGGCATTGGTAACCGAGCAAGGTTACAGCGTACCTAAGGCAGCAGCGTCTTTAGGTATCACAGATAAATTACTTTATAACTGGAAAGCTAAAGTTGAAGCAGAACAATCTGGTGCCAGTTTGAATGCTGATGAGCGGGCTGAGCTGTTAAGGCTTCGCAAGGAAAATAAAGAGCTAAGGATGGAAAAAGAAATTTTAAAAAAGGCCAGCGCCCTCCTGCTAAAAGAAACCAAGTAACGTTTAAAACGATTAAGCAGTTATCCTCGGTGTTTCCCGTGGTTAAGCTCTGCAAAGTGATGAAAGTAAGCCGCAGTGCTTATTATGCTTGGCTTAAGCGGCCAGCAAAAGTAATTACTGTAGAGCAGCTTAATTTATATCGAAAGGCCAAGTATTTCTTCAAGAAAAGCAGAAATAGCTTAGGCTACCGAGAGCTTAGAAAGAAGTTACGCAGTGAGGGCTTTAGCGTCAGTGATTATGGCGTTCAGAAATTAATGGCAACACTTGGTTTAGTCGTTACTCAACGAGTGGCATACAAGGTAACAACCAAGCGTAAACACAGTGATGCCGTTGCTGATAATCTTTTGAATCAGAACTTTAATCCTGTTGCGCCAAATCAGGTGTGGGCTGGTGATGTGACTTATCTAAGAACTGGCGAAGGTTGGATGTATCTGGCTATCGTCATGGACTTATATTCACGTCGTATTGTTGGTTGGCATATTGATAAACGCATGACGACTGACTTAGTTAGCAAGGCGATGATGAAAGCTTATAACTTACGGCAGCCACCAAAAGGCTTGGTGTTTCACAGTGATAGAGGTTCACAGTACACCAGTAAACAATATCGACAATTACTATGGAGTTATGGCGTCAGAGCCAGTATGGGCGATGTCGGTGCGTGTTGGGATAATGCGGTTGTTGAACGATTCTTCGGCAGCTTAAAACATGATTGGCTGTTGAAAGTTCCGCAACCAACTCGTGAGCAAATGAGAAATGATGTGGCAGCGTATATGCGCTATTACAACTTAGAGCGACTTCATACTGCTAATGGTGATCTATCGCCAGTAGAGTATGAGCAAAGTTCCTTAAGAAAAGTGTCCTGATTTAGTTGTGCAGAACA
>NZ_PNDH01000091.1:0-4115 GCF_005887175.1 Pseudoalteromonas sp. S1612
CGCGTTAACCACAAGGCTTTTTAATATATCGAAGCCCGAAGCCCGAAGCCCGAAGCCCGAAGCCCGAAGCTCGAGGCTCGAGGCTCGAGGCTCGAGGCTCGAGGCCCAAAACCCATTTCGGAGGTGTATTTTGAGTGATCTTATTTTTTCAGACTCGTTTATAAACGGTGAATTTTATCAAACCAGCACACGCTTTAGTGTTAATGATCCCGCCACCGAACAAAGTATTGTTGAAGTAAGCGATATTGACGAGCAAGGTGTAAATATAGCTATTAATGCGGCAAAAGGCGCGTTTGTAAAATTAAAAGCAACCAATGCAACCGAGCGAAGTGAAACTCTGATGCGCTGGTATGAGTTGGTGATTAAACATAAACAAACGCTAGCTACACTTATGACCAAAGAGCAGGGTAAGCCGCTTAAAGAATCTCTCGGTGAAATAGATTATGGCGCCGGCTTTATTAAGTGGTTTGCTGAGCAAGCTAAGCGTAGCTATGGGGATGTGATCCCTGCAACCGACAATCAGCATCGCTTAACCAGTTATAAACAACCTATTGGCGTGGTTGCCGGTATAACACCATGGAACTTTCCTGTGGCTATGGTAACTCGAAAAGTAGCCCCTGCTTATGCTGCTGGCTGTAGTTTCATTTTAAAACCTTCTGAACATACACCACTATGTGCTATTGCTTTAGCGTATTTAGCTGATCAGGCTGGCTTTGTGAAAGGCGCATTTAATGTGTTGGTATCACAAAACGCTAAAGACGTTGGTAAAATGTTGACTGACTCAGAGGTGGTACGTAAGTTTACCTTTACTGGCTCTACAGGTGTAGGTAAGCAGTTACTATCACAGTGTGCACAGACAATTAAAAAAACATCAATGGAATTAGGTGGCAATGCGCCGTTCATTATTTTTGATAATGCCGATATTGATGACGCTATTGATGGCCTAATGGCAGCTAAATTTAGAAATAGTGGCCAAGCGTGTGTAGCGGCAAACCGTATCTTCATCCAGCGCAGTATATTAAATGAAGTGCTTGAAAAAATTACACCCAAAGTCGCTGCGCTCAACGTTGCAAACGGTTTTGATGAAAATGCCGATATAGGCCCGCTTATTTATCCCAAAGCAAAAGAGAAAGTGCAACAACTGATTAAAGACGCTCTTGATAAAGGCGCTACGCTAATTGGAGATAACAGTAACTTAGGTGGCAGCTTTCAAAACCCATTAATAGTTACTAATGTCACTACACAAATGGATATTTATCATGAAGAAGTTTTTGGCCCTGTATTAACGGTGATCCCATTTGATGAAGAAAGCGAAGCCCTTGCGCTTGCTAATGACGTTCCTTATGGATTAGCTGCGTATTTTTATAGCCAAAACATTAAACAAATCTATCGTATAAGCGAAGGGTTAGAGTTTGGCATGGTAGGTGTAAATGAGGGGGTTATATCAAACCCTGTAGCACCGTTCGGTGGGGTAAAACAATCAGGTCTTGGAAGAGAGGGGGGTCACCAAGGTTTAGATGAATACCTAGAAGAAAAGTACGTATGTATTAGGGTTTGACTCTCTAGACTGTTCCGATGAGTTAACCGTTTAGCGTTTTAAGTTGCTTGAAATGGGTGTAAATGCTACCTTTTTAAAAAATGTTTAAGTAAACAAAAAGTAAAAAATTTCTATAAGTAGAAATACCCCCGTGTGTAAATGCCACCATTTTGGTGGCATTTTTTTGCCCTTTTTTAAGGAGAGGTTTTTGGCTACTTCCTCCTTGTAGGTCTAAACTATTCTTAGTTAGATGCTATTCTGCTTATATCCTTTTTAAAAGTAGGCTTTTATGAAAGAGTAATTCTTTTTAATTCGCGTGAATATTTGTAACTGCATGTTTTTAAATGTATATTTTTGGTGCGTGAATGAGTAGAATAAAGTTTCAGTAGTTTCAATACTATTAACATATAGTAAAAATGTATAATTGTGTTTTATACACTTATAAATTAACATTCCGCAAATTCATCCATTAAAAAATAATGAAGCACCCACTATGAGTAGAAGAAATCAAGCAACGGTAGACCAGGAAGTTTCGTTTGGCATTGACGAAGAGTTAGTTTCTACAACAGATTTACGAGGGGTTATCACCTATGCAAATGATAGCTTTTGTAAAGTTTCAGGGTATACCATTAATGAGTTAAAAGGGAAAAACCATAACATGGTTCGCCACCCAGACATGCCACCTGCGGCATTTGGTGATATGTGGTCTAATTTAAAAAGTGATACCGCATGGCGAGGAGCTGTAAAAAATAGATGTAAAGATGGGCGTTATTACTGGGTTGATGCATTTGTTACCCCTATTTACGAAAACGGTAAAAAAGTAGGTTATCAATCAGTCCGCCAACAACTCCTTCCAGAATATAAAAACCGCGCAGAAAAGCTTTACCAACGTTTAAACAACGGTCAATCAATTGTCCCTTTAAGTGAAAAATTAGCCGCATTTAAACTTCCTCTATTTATTGGCTGTGCAGCTTTAATTGCTTGGTTAACAAGTTATATGTTCTGGTTATGTTTACTGTTTGTTCCTCTGCCTTTTGTTATTTTTTATGAAGAGTTAATTCGTTCGCAAAGCACAATCAAAAAAACCAAAGCAGGTCCAGATAGCGTATCTCGGCATATTTATTCTGGTAGCGACAGCCTCAGCTATAGTGATTTTCAGATTAAATTACTTGAGGGTAAAGTAACGACCATTGTTGGCCGTATTATTGATGGTACTTTAAGCCTGAGTAAAGGTGCTGACTCTCTTAAAACTTGTGCTGAAGCTGCGCAGGCCGGTGTTGAAAAAGAAGCGTCTGAATTACATCAAGTGTCGTCTGCCGTTGAGGAAATGGTGCATTCAATTGATGAAGTAGCAAAAAATACTTTAGTAACTAACCAACGAGTGCAACAAGCTCACCAAGACTGCGAAAGCGCAACGCAAGCGATGTCAGGCACCATGCGTGAAGTATCGTTACTCGCCAACGAGGTGGATAACTCGGCAAGTTCAGCGAGCGAGCTAGCAACAGAGGCTGAAAAAATTGGTGGCATAATGCAAGAGATACAAGGGATTGCCGATCAAACAAATTTACTTGCACTTAATGCGGCTATAGAAGCTGCGCGTGCCGGTGAGCATGGTAGAGGGTTCTCGGTTGTTGCTGATGAAGTGCGAGCACTCTCAAGTAGAACGCATACCGCTACAGAGCAAATTCAAGTTTCTATATCTGAAATGCAGTCTACGTTACTCAACTGGTCAAAAACAATGGAAGCTGGTAAGAATGCGGCAGAGAGCTGTGTTAAAGAAACCCGCAATAGCCAAGATATCGTCTCAAAAGTATATGCTGCAATTACTGATATTTCTGATTTAGCAACGCAAATATCAACCGCTGCGGAAGAACAAAGCATGGTATCGCAAGAAATTAGCCGTAATATTTCAAATATTAGTAGTGCGTCTTCAGAAAACTTAGCCCAAGCGCACAGTGTAGCTGCAGAGTCTGATGCGATTGAAAAACACTCTAAAGCATTAGCGTCACTAGGTCTTTCTTTTAAAGTAGGTTAACAATTTGAGCAAGGGCAGCAAATACCCAAGTGTATGAGGCGCTGAGAATATAACATGTTCTCAGCGCGCCTAAAGCGTCAAATACGGGCAACGGGCTGTGTGGTGCGGGGAAAACCTGCTACTACTGGTATTATTTGTAATATTTATTTAGCAGTGACTTCATATCGCATCAGGCTTTTATCAAAAGCACCAAATAACGATATAAATCAACGCTGGGGAAACCGGCGGCTACAGATAAGAGCGTATTTTTTTATTTTATGTTTGGCTTTATGAAAACTAGAGATAACTAAAAAATTAACTTTGGATATTACTGAGAGGACTTAGAAAATAATGGGGCGATTGACGGGGCTCGAACCCGCGACAACCGGAATCACAATCCGGGGCTCTACCAACTGAGCTACAACCGCCACTACATACACCTCGTTTGGTGTGGCGCGCATAATACATAATATCCCCATGCTTGTGAAGCAAAAAATCAAAAAAAATTAAACTTATTATAAGTATTCTATATTTAAGCTTATTGGTAACGGGTAACGGGTAACG
>NZ_PNDH01000092.1:0-293 GCF_005887175.1 Pseudoalteromonas sp. S1612
GACGTTTTATATTGCGATGTTAGAGTTTGTAGCTCTATCGAGGGCCCGAATCCCTCCCTCTATAAAATTTCTTAAATGGCGAAATAAGTAAAAATGAAAGTGGGCGCATAGCTCAGCTGGATAGAGTACCTGGCTACGAACCAGGCGGTCGGAGGTTCGAATCCTCCTGCGCCCACCACTTTCATACATAAGCCGACATTAAGTCGGTTTTTTTGTGCCTGAAATAAACCAAAGCGTGGATGTGGATAAAGTAACCTACTGCGAACCAAGCTGTCGGAGGTTCACTCTTACAA
>NZ_PNDH01000093.1:0-3231 GCF_005887175.1 Pseudoalteromonas sp. S1612
GTCCCTGTTGGTTTTTACGATTAAATTGAAGGCTCCGCATTGGACCTAAAATAAAAGAAAATAGATATCTGCGGGCTACGGGCTACGGGCTACGGGCTACGGGCTACGGGCTACGGGCGCTAGTAAAATAAAACACCGAGCTTTTTGCAAGCATAACTTTTATGTTGCAGGCGTGAATTTATCTCGCGCAGGTTTAATTTAGGGTTTTAAGCCCGTTGCCCGACACTCGCAGCTCGACATGCTTTAGTCTTTGTTTTTGCACCATAGAGACGCTGCGCTACACAGAACAATCTTTTGCTAAACGCTGAGGCTATAAAAACAAAAAACCCAAGCCGAGGCTTGGGTTTTTTATCGCGATTAACTAAAAGAAATTACTTCTTCTTTTTAACTGCTTTTTTGTTTGGTAAATCAGTGATTGAACCTTCAAATATTTCAGCAGCAAGGCCGATTGATTCGTTCAATGTTGGGTGAGCATGAATTGTTAGCGCTAGGTCTTCACCATCTGCACCCATTTCAATACCTAGACCGATTTCGCCCAGCATTTCGCCTGCGTTAATACCAATCATAGCACCACCGATAATACGGCCGCTTTCTTTATCAAAAATAAGCTTAGTAGAACCTTCAGTACGTGAAGAAGCAATAGCACGACCCGATGCAGCCCAAGGGAATACAGCTGTTTCAATGCTTAAACCTTGCTCTTTCGCTTCTTTTTCAGTTACACCCGCCCATGCAATTTCAGGGTCAGTGTAAGCAATTGAAGGAATACACTTAGGATCAAAGTAATGTTTTTGACCAGAGATAACTTCTGCTGCAACATGGCCTTCATGAACCGCTTTATGCGCAAGCATAGGTTGACCCACTAAGTCACCAATCGCAAAAATATGTTCTACGTTAGTACGTAATTGCTTATCAACGTTAATAAAACCACGCTCATCAACATTCACACCCGCTTTATCAGCGTCTAACATGTTACCATTTGGTGTACGACCTACAGCAACAAGTACTTTGTCGTAACGTACTGGCTCTGCCGGTGCATTTTTGCCTTCAAACGTAACATATAAACCGTCGTCTTTTGCTTCAACGCCAGTTACTTTAGTTGAAAGCATTACATTAAACTTGTCTTTAACATGCTTTTGGTAAATTTTAATGATGTCTTTATCAGCAGCAGGAACAAGTTGGTCTGCAAATTCTACAACATCAATTGCAGAACCTAGTGCACGGTAAACCGTACCCATTTCAAGACCGATAATACCACCACCTAAAACAAGTAGCTTTTCAGGAACATCTTTAAGCTCTAGCGCGCCCGTTGAATCAATAACGCGATCATCCTCAGGGATGAAAGGTAAGTTTACAGGTTTAGAACCCGCAGCAATAATTGCGTTATCAAAGGTAATGGTTGTTTTACCGTCAGCGCCTTCAACATCTAAAGTGTTGCTACCAGTAAATTTACCGTAACCAGATACAACTTTTACTTTACGCATTTTAGCCATGCCGTCTAAGCCACCTGTAAGCTGGCCAACAACAGAGTCTTTCCAAGAACGAACTTCATCTAAGTCAATTTTTGGTGCGCCAAAAGTAACGCCGTGAGATGACATTTCTGCAGCATCATCAATCACTTTAGCTACGTGTAAAAGTGCTTTAGAAGGAATACAACCAACATTAAGACATACACCGCCTAATGTCTCGCGAGATTCTACTAATGTAACTTCTAAGCCCAAGTCAGCAGCGCGAAAAGCCGCAGAGTAACCACCAGGACCACCGCCTAGTACAACAACTTGAGTTTTTAATTCGTTGCTCATGCTATTACCTTTATTGTTTGAACGGGACACAGCCCCAAAATTTAACTGCCATGTTTCTGCAAGGCAGAAAAGGGCATTTGTGCAAATATTGTATCATTGCAAATGATAAAAATCCCAGCTAAAAACAACTGGCTGGGATTTGATTTTACTCACTCTGTAGTGATCACATCACTAACTGGCGTATATCACTCATGTAACTTGCAAGAGTAACAGTAAAGCGTGCAGCAAGTGCACCGTCAATCACTCTATGGTCGTAAGACATTGAAAGTGGAACCATTAGCTTAGGCTCAAACTCTTTACCATTCCACTTAGGCTTCATTTCAGATTTTGACACACCTAAAATTGCCACCTCAGGCGCATTCACAATCGGCGTAAATGCCGTACCGCCAATGCCACCTAGGCTTGAAATAGTAAAACAACCACCTTGCATATCTGATGAACTTAACTTGCCATCACGCGCTTTAACAGATACTTCCATTAGTTCACGAGATAGTTCAATAATGCCTTTTTTATCAACATCTTTAAACACTGGTACAACTAAGCCATTTGGCGTATCAACCGCTACACCAATATTAATGTACTTTTTAAGGATTAAGCTTTCGCCATCCTCTGAAAGCGATGAGTTAAATGTAGGGAACTCAGCAAGCGCTTTAGCAGCTGCTTTCATTACAAACACGAGTGGCGTAATTTTAACACCCAGCTTTTTCTTCTCGTTAAGCGCGTTTTGCTCTTTACGGAACTGCTCAAGGCTCGTGATATCCGCTTCATCAAACTGGGTAACATGTGGGATTTGTACCCAGTTACGGTGTAAGTTTTTACCTGACAGCTTTTGAATACGAGAGAGTTTTTTCTCTTCTATTTCACCAAACTTAGCAAAATCAACTTTTGGCCATGGAATTAAACCAAGCTCACCGCCACCAGCATTGGCTTTAGCTGCTGATACTTGACCAGACTCAACTTGCTTAACCAGTTGCTTAACATAGTTTTGCACGTCTTCTTTAACAACACGGTTTTTACGGCCCGTGCCTTTAACGTTGGCAAGGTTAATACCAAACTCACGTGCTAAACGGCGAACCACTGGAGATGCATGTGCATAAGCGCTATTGTTTTCAAAGCTTTCAGAGCTTGCTTTAGCAGATGATGCTGCTGATTTTGACTCAGACTGAGCTGCCGGCTTAGATTCTGTTTTAGGCGCTGGTGCTGATTTTTCTGCAGGTGCTGCAGCTGGTGCACTACCCGCCACTTCAAATACAAAAATCAATGAGCCAGTTTTAACTTTATCGCCAGTCGCTACTTTAATCTCTTTAACAGTACCTGCAAACGGCGCCGGTACTTCCATAGCTGCTTTGTCGCCTTCAACGTTTAAGATAGATTGCTCTTCTTCTACGCTATCGCCAACTGCAACCATAATTTCAGTTACTTCAACTTCGTC
>NZ_PNDH01000094.1:0-438 GCF_005887175.1 Pseudoalteromonas sp. S1612
AAGTGAGACTCTAAATTTGTTTGCCTCACTACCTAAGTAGCTTGGCTGTTAGAACTCAATCTGTACGAGTGCCCACACAGATGATTGCTTTATATTGTTAAAGAACGTTGCGATTAAAGCGTTAAACTTTATCTCGCTAGGGCTGCGCATATTACGCTTTCCTATTTTTTTGTCAACACTTAATTTTGTTAAACTTGAAAGTTTTCAGAACTAAGTTTTACTCGACTCACTGAGTAGCTCGTGCCTCGCTATGCGTTGCGCTCTGCCGTCTCAGTGGGGTCGCATTATAGGGAGATCCGAAAACAGATCAACCCTTTTTTGAAGAAAACTTGAAATAAATGACTGTTCGCTGGATATTTAGACTAAACGCTTAAAAAGACAACTAAACCTAATCATATTTCGCCTTTAAAGCTGTAAAAACTTATTTTTTGTAAAAAT
>NZ_PNDH01000095.1:0-378 GCF_005887175.1 Pseudoalteromonas sp. S1612
TCCCACAGCGGTATAAAGTCACATAACAAATGCCACACTATCATTGTATCGGGGCGGCCTTGTGCGGGGCTCGCCTTCGAGCTGTTTTGTTTGACTACTGAGTTTGGCATGGGTTCTTGGCTATTTACTAAACCCCAGATAGCAAAAAACCCGTTACATTGCTGTAACGGGTTTCTTTAATTGGATCCTGGTAATGTCCTACTTTCACATAACAAATGCTACACTATCATCGGCGCTGTTTCGTTTCACTACTGAGTTCGGCATGGAGTCAGGTGGGTCCAAAACGCTATTGTCACCAAGAAAATTCTTTTCAATTTTCTTATTATTAATTTTTTTAAATTTAAAGTCTTTCGACTAAATTTGGAGCCTGGTAATGTC
>NZ_PNDH01000096.1:0-395 GCF_005887175.1 Pseudoalteromonas sp. S1612
GGGGGCTACTTCGTAGCGACAGCGCAGTAGAATGCCGTAGTACCCACAGCGGTAAAAAGTCACATAACAAATGCGATACTATCATTGCGTCGGGGCGGCCTTCCGCGGGGCTCGCCTTCGAGCTGTTTTTTTTGGCTACTGAGTTTGGCATGGGCTCTTAGATATTTACTAAACCCCAAACAGCAAAAAACCCGTTACATTGCTGTAACGGGTTTCTTTAATTGGATCCTCGTAATGTCATGGTGCCCACAGCGGTAGAAAGTCACATAACAAATGCCACACTATCATTGTATCGGGGCGGCCTTGTGCGGGGCTCGCCTTCGAGCTGTTTTGTTTGACTACTGAGTTTGGCATGGGTTCTTGGCTATTTACTAAACCCCAGATAGCAAAAAAAC
>NZ_PNDH01000097.1:0-264 GCF_005887175.1 Pseudoalteromonas sp. S1612
TTTAGGCGCTGGTGCTGATTTTTCTGCAGGTGCTGCAGCTGGTGCACTACCCGCCACTTCAAATACAAAAATCAATGAGCCAGTTTTAACTTTATCGCCAGTCGCTACTTTAATCTCTTTAACAGTACCTGCAAACGGCGCCGGTACTTCCATAGCTGCTTTGTCGCCTTCAACGTTTAAGATAGATTGCTCTTCTTCTCCGCTATCGCCAACCGCAACCCTAACTTCTGGTACTTCAACTTCGTCATCACCAATATCAGGCAC
>NZ_PNDH01000098.1:0-267 GCF_005887175.1 Pseudoalteromonas sp. S1612
TTTTACGTTTGTAGAAAAGTGAAAAACAAATGTAAAAGGTTAAAGGTATTAGGCTAAAGGAAGATAATTGATCAGAGCCGATTCCAGGACATACTACTTTGCTGTCGCTTCGAAGTAGCACACCGACTCCAAATGTAAGAGAAGTGCAAAGCATCCGGCTTTAGGTAAAATAAGCCCTGCTTTACGCTGACCTCCTATTAACTTCTCTTGTATGGTTATTCTCGTTATATAAAATTAATAGCTCCTTAAATAAAGCCTTATAGATTA